>JANMYG010000157.1:0-13805 GCA_031381865.1 Betaproteobacteria bacterium
AGCTGCTGCGCGAAGGCATTGGCGTCGTCCCGCGCAATGTAGAAATGCAGGTTGCGGTCGTCGCACGGGCAACTGGCCACCGCATACGCGGCCGACGCATCGGAATGGCCCGGCATGGTCCAGCCCAGCGTGACCGACTGCCCGGCCAGGAAACGCAGGCGGTGGCTGCGCGGGGTCTGCAGGTGCAGCAACCGGGTGTCGGGCGCCAACTCGCGCACCGCGCGCACCTGCGTGACGATGGTCTGCAGCGGGATATCCTGCGGACCGCCAGCCTCCAGCAATTCGAGCGTCAGTTCGCTGCTGCCGGCCGTATGCGCGCACAACAAGGTGTAACCCTGGCTCTTCTCGGCTTCGGACAGGGGATAGTCGCAGGCCTGTGTCCTGACCACCTCGCCGGACACCACCCGCACCTTGCACATGCCGCAGGTGCCGTTGCCACAACCGTAGTTGAGCTTGAGGCCGGCACGCAGCCCGGCCTGCAGCAGCGTGTCGTGGCCCTCGACCGAGAACTCGTGCCCGCTCGGCCGCACGGTCACCTGGGCTGTCATGACTTTGAGCATATCGTCCATCACCTCCAGCAAATCGGCGGATTCGGTCGCCAGCACCCGTGCCAGTCCCTGCGTCGCCAGCTGCTCGAGTTCGCGCGCGCCGGGTGTCGCATCCTGCAGCGCCAGTACGCGTGCGCGCTGCTGCAGCGCCACCACCAGCGTGTGGTATCGCTGCAGGTGCCGGCGCACGTCGGCCAGTTCCTGGCTCTGGCCGAACAGGCGCTGCGCCATCACTTCCTGGCTCGGCAGCATGCGCTCGCGCACGCGCCGACCGAAGGCTTCGTCCCTGATCTGGGCCACGCGCTCCAGCAGGCCCGATTCCTCCAGCCGGGCCGAAGGGTAGAGCCGCAACAGGGCCTCGGTGGACACCAGGCCATCGTTGAGCTCGAGCGCGCCATCACGGACCTGGCCCTGCAACACGCCGCGCGCGACACCCACCAGCTGGGCCGCGCGCCAGATCGTCAATTGGTGCGACATGCGGCCCCCACGCGGTCGCGGTAACGCGCCCGGTACAGCAGCCGGGGCCGCCGCGGGTCGTCGACAAAGGCGCTGCGATCGTGCAGGACGTTGTTGCACACGATGCCCATGCCGGCCTCCAGCCGCACGCGAAACAGGAACGGCTGCGCGCCACCCAGCAGCGACGCCAGGAACTGCGCGGCCGCGCGCGTCGCCGCGTCGTCCTTCCACTGGATGCTGCGCGTACGCGCCGTGTACCGCATATGCAGCGTGCGGCGGTCCGCGCCCAGGCTGAAAACCGGCCCGGTCTGGGCGGCGCGCGCCACACCATCGTCGTCCAGGCGCGCCGGGATGGTCATGGCGTCGGGCGCCATCAGCGCGTGCAGGTATCCGGGCTCGGCCTCGCGAACCGCGATGTACGCCATGTCATGGTCCATCAGCGCGTTGCATCCGCCTTCGGGTGCCGGCGCCACGCAATGCAGCAACATGGCCTGGATGCGCCGCTCGGGCGGGTGGTAGTAGCCATCGGTGTGCCACTGGATGGCGCGCGTCGTGTAGGGTATGAAGGCACCGCGTTCGCGGCCGCCGCCGGACACCGTGATGCTGGATATGCCGTCTTCGTCCGCCAGCCAGTTGCCGTCGAGCTGCGTCAGCCCGAGTTGCTGCGCCAGCCGTTGCGGGATCTGCTTGTCGGGCTCCGCCACCGGGCTGTGGTAGATCGCCATGTTGGTGTTGCCACAGCGCTGCAGCAACGCCGCGCGTTCGGCGTCGCTCAGGCGGCGTGGATCGGCCACCTCCACCACCAGGTCCTGCCAGCTGGCGGGATGGCGCGCAATCTTGGCGTCGCGCCAGCGGCGGTAACCGTCCCGCAGCCCAAGATCGAACGCGGCGTCCATGACTCAATCCCCGCCGAGCGTGTTGTCGCGGCGCGGGCGCGCCGGCCGCGGCTCGGTGGACAACACGTCCTGGATCGCGTGCTGCAGGGCGGCATGGGCCTGCGGCGCCTCGATCGCCATCACCTGGTCGGTCACCCAGCGGCGGTCTTTCTCGGGCATCAGCGCCTCGATCCGGTAGCCGAAATACCGCACGAACGCGAAGTCCGGACCACCCGGCCCGTAGTCGAACTCCGCGTAGTGCCCGGCCAGCGTGTTGACCAGGTCGATGAACTGCGCGCCGTGGCCCGGCTGCGCGCCCGCCGGCGCGCCGAGCAGGTCGTCCTCGCTGTCCTGCAGCACGGCGGCCACGCGGTGCACCATGGCCGCGGTGAAGGCCGCGCGTTCGGCCGGCGCCATGCGCGCGTAGGCCATGCGGTCCACCAGCTGGCACAGAAACACCAGCGTCTCGCGCATGAAGGCGAAGTACTGCGGCCCGACATCGATGTCGAAACCGGCCGAGCGCATCTGCTTGAGCATGTTCTGCGTCAGCCGCCAGACGATGAAGGCCATCGCACTGGCGGTCTGCTCCGTCGTCCTGGGGGTACCGGAGCGGTACCACTGGCTCTTGATGCGCAGCGCGGCCACTCAGTACCCGCCCTTGCCCAGCGGCTGCGGCAACCCGGCGACCTTGACCGCCTGCTTGGCCGGCCCCATCGGAAACAGGTCGTACAGGTATTTGCTGTCCACGCCGTCACGCAGGGCCGACAGGCCCTTGACCATATTGCGGAAGTTCGGCGTGTGGCCGTGTTCGCGGTATTCGGCGCGCAGGTAGTTCACCACCTCCCAATGCGCAGCCGCCAGTTCGATGTTCTCGGCGGCCGCGATGACGCGCACCGCCTCGTCATCGAACTCCGGCTCGAGCAGGTAACCCAGATCGTCGGTCGCATGTTCCACGCCGTTGATGTTGTATGCCATCGTCCTGTCTCCATGGTGGTTGCCAAGAATTGCCGTGTGCTCCGCTTCAGGCGCCGACCGCGGCCGCCGACTTGTGCGGCACGAACACGCCGCAGCCCAGCAGCCGGTGCTCCCCCAGCCCGCGCTGCTGCAGCCGCAACGAATGTTCGGCGCTCAGCCCATGCAGCATCAGGCTGAAACTGTCGAGCGTGCGACCAGCAGCCGCCATGCGGTGGTACTTGCCGCAGACCGTCTGCCCGCGGATGCCCAGCGCCTCCAACTCGGCGCCGACCCGGTCCATGAAAAGCAGTTCGTCGGCACTGGCGGCGGCGACACTGAAGGCGTACAGGGTCGCGTGTGGCAGCAGTTCGCGCCCGTGCGGCCGGCCCAGCTCCACCGCCGCGCCGCCGACATCGAGTCGTTGTCCCGCCAGCGCGTCGAGCGCGCCGGCGCGGGCCCGGGGAACCCGCAGCAACAGCCGCGCGCGGTTCGACAACAGGGCCTGCACGCCCAGGCCGGGAACCAGCCGGACCGGATGCACCCCGGCCCCCGGTTCGTCGGCCAGCCACGGCAACACGGCGCCCAGCGCACTCGCCAGCGCCTGCGCATGGTCGCGTGGCAGGCTGCGGCCCGCCAGCGGGAAAACCACATCCACCACCGCCCCGTCCGTTGGTGTCCGCCCGCTCATCTCTGATCCGGACCCGTTGCCTGTGTATCCGCCCAGCGCAGCAGGGCCTCGCCCCACTGGCGCGCGGTATGGGGGTCGATCTCGAACACCGTGAAACGGCTCTTCTCCCGGATGCGCGTGCGCAACAGGCTCATGCCGCCGCCGTCGTGGTCAAGCTGCTGCAGTTCGATCTCCTGCCCCCCGAGCGGAACGGTCATTTTCTCCAGCGGCGTGATGGTTGCCATAAGACCAGTTCTCGACCAGGTTTGGAATGCCAGGCGGGGACCCGCGCGGGTCGGCGCACCGGCCCCTATCGGCGCGCCGCACCGACCAGCGCCTTGGGTGTTATTGGGCGCAATGGCGGGGCTGCGCGTCTATAACCGGGAAGGATGGGCAAGACATAACCCATCCGGGTAGCTATGGATACTCAACGCGGGTGATAGCGCGGCACGCAGCTCGGCCCATACCATGCGCTCACCAGTTTGAGCATGCCGCCCGCACAGGCAGCGCCGAGCCGGCATGGCCCGTTTGATCGCGGCGCCCGCAGGGGCACCCCACCGGAGACACCGCATGAGCAAGAAACAGCACGACACCCCGATGCTGGACCAGCTGGAGAGTGGTCCCTGGCCCAGTTTCGTCACCGGCCTCAAACGGCTGGCCAACGACAAGGACTACATGGTCGACCTGATGGGCCAGCTCGAGCATTCCTACAAGACGCGCAAGGGATACTGGAAGGGCGGCACGGTCGGTGTCTTCGGTTACGGCGGCGGCGTCATTCCGCGCTTTTCCGAGGTGGCGGCCATGTTCCCCGACTCCAAGGAGTTCCACACCCTGCGCGTGCAGCCGCCGGCGGGCATGCACTACAACACCGAGGTGCTGCGCAAGATGTGCGACATCTGGGAGAAACACGGCTCGGGCCTGATCGCGTTCCATGGCCAGTCCGGCGACATCATGTTCCAGGGCGCCAGCACGGCCAATGTGCAACCGGCGTTCGACGAACTCAACGAACTCGGTTTCGACCTCGGTGGCGCGGGCCCCGCGGTGCGTACCTCGATGTCCTGCGTCGGCGCCGCGCGCTGCGAACAATCCTGCTTCGACGAGGCGCGCGCGCACCGGCAGGTGCTCAACACCTTTCTGGACGACATCCACCGCCCGGCCCTGCCCTACAAATTCAAGTTCAAGTTCTCGGGTTGCCCGAACGACTGCATGAACTCGATCCAGCGCGCCGACATGGCCGTCATCGGCACCTGGCGCGACAACATCCGCACCGACGAGCCGCTGGCGCGCAAATGGTTCGCCAAGCACGGCCTCAACGAGCTGGTCAACGACGTCATCAGCCGCTGCCCGACCAAGGCCATCCTGCTCAAGGAAAGCAAGGATGTCGCGAGCGGTCCCAAGATCTCCAGCGTGGCGATCAACGACACCCAGTCGATCGAGATCGACAACGGCAACTGCGTGCGCTGCATGCACTGCGTCAACGTGATGACCGGCGCGCTGGCGCACGGCACCGACACCGGCGTGACGATCCTGATCGGCGGCAAACGCACGCTCAAGATCGGCGACCTGATGGGCACCGTCGTGACACCCTTCATGCCGATGAAGACCGACGCGGACTACGCCGCGCTGGTGGAACTGGGCCAGAAGGTGATCGACTTCTTTGCCGAGAACGCGCTCGAACACGAACGCACCGGCGAGATGATCGAGCGGATCGGGCTGGTCAACTTCCTCGAGGGCATCGGGCTCGAGGTCGATCCGAACATGGTCTCCACGCCGCGCACCAACCCCTATGTGCGCATGGACGGCTGGGACGACGAGGTGGCGAAGATCAACGCCCGCAAGCAGGCGGCCTGAAGCGCCCACGGCAGACCACAGGAGCACCACTATGGCAACCACCATGCGCACCCCGAAGGAAACCGGCGTACCGGACAACAAGCAGTACATGCACCCGCTGATGCTGCGCAACTACGGCCAGTGGAAATACCATGACCGCCCGCGCCCAGGGGTGCTGCACCACGTGGCGCACAGCGGCGACGAGATCTGGACAGTGCGCGCCGGCACCCAGCGCCAGATGGATGTCTACACCATCCGCAAGTTGTGCGACATCGCCGACACCTACGCCGACGGGCATGTGCGCTTCACGATCCGCAGCAACATCGAATACATGGTGTCCGACCCGGGCCGGGTGGCGCCACTGGTGGAGGCGCTGACCAGCAACGGCTTTCCGGTCGGCGGCACCGGCAACTCGGTGTCGGCGATCGCGCACACCCAGGGCTGGCTGCATTGCGACATCCCCGGCACCGACGCGTCGGGCGCGGTCAAGGCGCTGATGGACGACCTGCACAGCGAGTTCATCAAGGAGGAGATGCCCAACCGGGTGCACCTGTCCACCTCCTGCTGCGAGATCAACTGCGGCGGCCAGGCCGACATCGCCATCATCGTGCAGCACACCAAGCCGCCCAAGATCAACCACGACCTGGTCGCCAACGCCTGCGAGCGCCCGGCCGTGGTGGCGCGCTGCCCGGTCGCGGCGATCCGCCCGGCGATGGTCAACGGCAAACCCTCGCTGGAGATCGACGAGAGCAAGTGCATGTGTTGCGGTGCGTGTTACCCGCCCTGCCCGCCGATGCAGATCAACGACCCGGAGCACAGCAAGCTGGCGATCTGGGTCGGCGGCAAGAACTCCAACGCGCGTGGCAAGCCGACCTTCATGAAGATGGTGGCGTCCGGCCTGCCGAACAACCCGCCGCGCTGGCCCGAGGTGTCGGCGATGGTCAAGAAGATCCTGTACACCTACAAGGCCGACGCCCGCCCCTGGGAGCGCGTGGCCGACTGGATCGAGCGCATCGGCTGGCCGCAGTTCTTCGAGAAATGCGACCTGCCGTTCACCAAGTACCTGATCGACGACTGGCGCGGTTCGCGCGCCAGCCTGAACGCGTCGACGCACATCCGGTTCTGAAATGAAATTCGGCTTGCTCGTCAGCACCGGCCCCTACACGCACCAGGGTGCCGACAGCGCCTACCAGTTCGCCGTGGCGGCGCTGGCCAGGGGGCACGCGATCCAGCGCATTTTTTTCTACCACGACGGCGTCAACAACGCGACCCGGCTGACCGAGCCGCCGCAGGACGACCGGCATATCGTCAACCGCTGGTCGGCCCTGGCGGCCGAACACCAGGTCGATCTGGTCGTCTGCGTGGCGGCGGCGTTGCGCCGCGGCATCAAGGACGAGGTGCTGGCGCCCGGATTCCGGATCTCGGGATTGGGCCAACTCGCCGACAGCGGCATCAAGGCCGATCGCATGCTGGTGTTCGGCGGCTGACTGCAACCCGTGCGAAGACCCACCAGATGACCGAACAACCAACACCACCGCCCAGTGGCCCCAGGGTCAAGAAGTTCATGTTCGTGAACCGCCGGGCCCCGCACGGAACCATCTACGCGCTGGAGAGCCTGGAGGTGGTGCTGATCACCGCCACCTTCGACCAGGACGTGAGCCTGGTGTTCATCGACGACGGCGTCTACGAACTGGTCAAGGGCCAGCAGACCAAGGGCATCGGCACCAGGAACTTCTCGCCCAGTTACCGCGCGCTCGAAGGTTACGACGTCGAAAAACTGTATGTCGACCGGGACTCGATGCAACAACGCGGCCTGACCGAGAAAGACCTGCTGGTGCCGGTCGAGGTGCTCGACGCCGCCGCGATGGGCCGGTTGATGCAGCAACAGGACGTGATCCTGGGCTTCTGAACACCATCGCACCCACACCCACCGCGCCATGCTGCACATCATCAACAAGTCCCCCTTGTCCTGCGACAGCTTGGGCAGTTGCCTGCGTTTCGCGCAGCCCGGCGACGCGCTGCTGCTGATCGAGGACGCCGTCTACGCCGCGACCACCGGCAGCGGCGTCGAGGCCAGCGTGCGCGCTGCCTGCGCCAGCCTGCAGGTGCATGCCCTGCAGCCGGACATCGACGCGCGCGGCATGGCCGGGCGTGTGATCGACGGTGTCGCGCTGGTCGATTACGGCGGCTTCGTCGATCTGGCGGCCCGGCACAACAACGCGCATACCTGGCTGTGACGCGCCTGCGAACAGCCGCCCATCCTTACCCTGGAGAACCTTATGAGCTTCGAACTGAACGGCAAGACCTTTGAAACCGACGAAGAGGGCTACCTGCTGGACCTGTCCGAATGGACACCGGAGGCCGCCGCGCACCTGGCCCAGGAAGAAAAGGTGGACCTGACCGACAACCACTGGGAGGTCATCAACTTCCTGCGCGACTACTACAACGAATACCAGATCGCCCCGGCCGTGCGCGTGTTGACCAAGGCCATCGGCAAGCAGTTCGGCGAGGAAAAGGGCAACAGCAAGTACCTGTACGAGTTGTTCCCCTATGGCCCGGCCAAACAGGCCTGCAAGATCGCCGGGCTGCCCAAGCCCACCGGCTGCGTTTGATCCGAGGTAGCGAATCTTTCTACTGCGCGAACCGATCTGGCGCCTGCGGTGCTCACCGTACGAAAGTACGGCTCCGCTCCTCGACGCCACCTCGGCCCGCTCGCTACGAAATCTTCACCACCTCTGCCGCATAACTCGCCCGCAACCACCAAGAAACCGATCATGGCGTTTCTCACGGTCACCTACGCGTTGATGTTCTACGCCGCCGTGGCGGTATTTGTGGTCGGGCTGGGCTGGAAGATCCGCGACTACGCGACCACCCCCGCGCCGTTGAAGATCCCCACCACGCCGGCGCCACTGACCCGCTCCGGCGTGGGCTGGCGCATGGCGCGCGAGGTGGTGTTTTTCGAGAGCCTGTTCCGCTCCAGCAAGTGGACCTGGATTTTCGGATGGACGTTCCATGCCGCGTTGTTGCTGGTGCTGCTGCGCCACCTGCGTTATTTCCAGCAACCGGTATGGACCGTGGTGGCGTTGGTCCAGCCCTGGGGCACCTATGCCGGTTTTGTCATGGTCGCGGGCCTGGGCGGATTGTGGGCGCGCCGCTTCCTGGTCGACCGCGTACGTTACATCTCCACCCCGTCCGACCACCTGATGCTGGCGCTGCTGCTGGCCATCGGACTGAGTGGCCTGGGCATGCGTTTTGTCGCCCGTACCGACATCGTGGCGGTCAAGATGTTCATGCTCGGCCTGATGTCTTTCGACTGGCAGCCGCTGCCTTCCGACCCGGTGCTGCTGCTGCACCTGGCGCTGGTCGCGTTGTTGCTGGTGGTGTTCCCGATCAGCAAGTTGCTGCATGCGCCGGGCCTGTTCTTCAGCCCGACACGCAACCAGAACGACAACGCGCGCGAACAGCGGCATATCGCCGCCTGGGCGGCTTCGCTCGAAAAACGCGGCTGAGCAACCACCATGGCCACCACAGCATTCGAGACGCCCCGGATCAAGGAGTACCCGGTGATTCCGCTGGTGCAGGCGGGCGCCACCTCGCACCTCAAGCCCTTCGTCGCCGCCGCGCCGGTACAGAAGGCGCTCGGTTTTCCAGGCGAACTGGTGGAAGACTGGCACGACTTGGCGATCGGCAAGATGGGCGAGCTGCTGGGCAAGTACCGCTCGCTCAAGGTCTACATGGACGCCTGCGTGCACTGCGGCGCCTGCTCCGACAAATGCCACTACTTCCTCGGTACCGGCGACCCCAAGAACATGCCGGTGGCGCGCCAGGACCTGATGCGCAAGGTGTACCGGCGCCATTTCACCCTGGCCGGCAGGTTTTTCCCCAGGCTGGTGGGCGCGCAGGACCTGACGCGCGACGTGCTCGACGACTGGTACACCTATTTCAACCAGTGCTCGCAGTGCCGGCGCTGCTCGGTGTTCTGCCCCTACGGCATCGACACCGCCGAGATCACGATGGCTGCCAAGGAGATCATGGACACGGTCGGCATGGGCCAGAAGTACTCCAACGAAATCATCGGCAAGGTGCACCGGATCGGCAACAACCTGGGCATTCCAGGCCCGGCGCTGCAGAACACGCTCGACGGACTGGAAGAAGACACCAGGGAAGAGACCGGGCTCGATATCAAGTTTCCGCTCGACGTCAAGGGCGCCGAAGTGTTGCTGATCACACCCTCGGCCGACTTCTTCTCCGAGCCGCATGTGGAAAGCCTGATCGGTTATGCCAAGGTGTTCCATGCCGCGGGCATCAGCTGGACGCTCAGCACGCACGCGTCCGAGGCCGGCAATTTCGGCATGTTCATCGGCAGCTACGAGCAGATGCGCAACATCTCGCTGCGCGTGCGCGAAGCAGCCCAGGAGCTGGGCTGCCGGCGCATCGTGGTGGGTGAATGCGGCCACGCCTGGCGTGTGGCCTACAGTTTCTGGAACACGCTGATCGGGCCCTTCGACTGGCTCGATGCGCGTTACCCGGTGCCGCAGCACATCTGCGAGTTCACCTACGACCTGATCGGGCAGGGGGCGCTGCGTTTCGACCGGGACGCCAACGACGACCGCATCATCACCTTCCACGACTCGTGCAATGTCGCGCGCGGCTCGCGCATGGGCAAGATGCCCGGCGGGCAGTTCGTGATACCGCGCGAAATCATCAAGGCGGTGGCCAACCGCTTCCACGACATGGCGCCGCAGACCATCCACGACGCCACGTTTTGCTGCGGCGGCGGCGGCGGGCTGCTGACCGACGACCTGATCGAGCTGCGCGTCAAGGGCGCGTTGCCGCGCATGGAAGCACTCAAGGGCGTGGTGGACGACCACGGCGTCAATTTCATGGCGACCATCTGCGCCATCTGCAAGGCGCAGTTCACCAAGGTGCTGCCGTATTACGGCTTCGACCGCAACATGGTCGGTGGCGTGCACCAGCTGGTCAGCAAGGCGATCCGGCTGGGCGCCGCGCCGTAGCCACCTGCGCCAGGCAACGCCACGCCACCACACCACAAGGGAATCCCGCGATGTCCGATGTTCCAGCCGCAGCCTCCGTCCAGCCGCTGACCTTTCGCCGCTACAAGGACGGCGACGCCAAGCCGCGCTCCTGGCAGAAAGAGATCTTCGACGCCGACCACTCGCACAAATGCCCGACCTACATCCAGAGCACCCCGCCGTGCCAGGGCAGCTGCCCCTCGGGTGAAGACATCCGCGGATACCTCAACATCGTGCGCGGCATCGAGAAGCCGCCCACCGGAGTGAAGTGGCAGGAGTACGCGTTCCGGCGCCTGACCGAAGCCAACCCGTTCCCGTCCGTCATGGGCCGGGTCTGCCCGGCCCCCTGCGAATCGGGCTGCAACCGCAACCAGGTGGAGGACTTCGTCGGCATCAATTCGGTCGAACATTTTCTGGGCGATTACGCAATAGCCAACCAGCTGTCCTACCCCAAGCCGCAGACACAAAGCGGCAGGAAAGTGGCCGTGATCGGCGGCGGACCGGCTGGCCTGTCGGCGGCGTACCAGCTGGCGCTGCTGGGCCACGACGTGACACTGTTCGACGAACGCGCCGAACTCGGCGGCATGATGCGATACGGCATTCCGGGCTTTCGCACGCCGCGCGATGTACTGGACGCCGAGATTCAACGCATCCTCGACCTCGGGGTCAAGACGCGCCTGCAGTGCCGCATCGGCACCGACATCGGCATGGCGCAGATCCGCGCCGATTTCGACGCCGTGTTCCTGGGGCTGGGTGCACAGGCCGGGCGGGCCCTGCCGGTCGAAGGCGCGCAGGCGCCCAACTGCGTCACCGCGACCGCGTTCCTGAAGGCCTTCAATGACGGCCGCATGCGCCATGTCGGAAAACGCGTGGTCGTGGTCGGAGGCGGCGATACCTCGATCGACGTGGCCACCGTGGCGCGGCGGCTGGGCCATATCGAGAAACTCAACCCCACCGACCGCCCGGAGCATGCGATCGCCGGCTACATCGCGCACGACGTGGCCGAAGTCTCGGCCAAACAGGGCGCCGACGTGACGCTGACCTCGATCTTCGCGGTCGAAAAGATGCAGGCCACCCGCAACGAGGTCGAACACGCGTTGTCCGAGGGCATCGCGATCCGTGGCGGTCTGGCGCCGGTGGCCGTGCTGCTGGGGCCGGACGGCCGGGCGACGGCGCTGCGCGTGGTCCGCTGTGAAGCGCGCATGGTGGGCGGGCGGCTCGAAGTCAAGAACATCGAGGGCACCGAAGAAGATATCCCGGCCGACCTGATCGTGTCCGCGATCGGCCAGGCGGTCGATTTCACCGGCCTGGAGGAGTTCAACAACGGCAAGGGCCTGATCTCCAGCGACAAGAACTACCAGGTGACCGGGCAGGCCGGCGTCTTCGTTGGCGGCGACGTGGTGCGTCCGCACCTGCTGACCACCGCCATCGGGCACGGCGCGATCGCAGCCGACGGCATCAACCGTTTCCTGCGCGCGGAGCCGCTGGAAAAACGGCCGAAGATCGATGTCCACACATTCGATCTGCGGCGCAAGATGGTCGAGAAAGGCCTGGCCTTCAGCGAAGTGCACGAGCCGATCCACGGCACCGACAAGAGCACGGCGGCGATCCACAACTTCGACAACCGCTCCGACCGCTACGTGATCTCGCACAAGGAGCTGTTCCTTGGCCACTTCCCGCACCTCGCCCGCAACCGCCGGGGCATGGTTTCGCTGACCGCCGCGGAGGCGCTCAACAACTTCGAGGAGCGCCTGCGCCCGCTGCTCGAGACGCAGGCCGTGGCCGAGGCCAAGCGCTGCATGAGTTGCGGCCAGTGTTTCGAGTGCGACAACTGCGTCGTCTACTGTCCCCAGGTGGCGGTGTTCAAGGTACCGAAGGCCAAGTCCACCATCGGCCGTTATGTGGATACCGACTACAGCCGCTGCATTGGTTGCCACATCTGCGCCGATGTATGCCCCACGGGTTACATCCAGATGGGGCTGGGAGAGTAGGCCGTGCCCATGCACCGCGCGTCGCACCGGGCCATCACCGCCGCCTTGGTCGTGCTCGGCCTGCTGGTGGGTGGCGCGCTGCTGGCTGCCGACCCAGCCAACGGTCCGTTGCGCGTGGCGTCCCGGGTGCCGCAACCGGTCATCGAGCCTGCGCGGGGCGCGCAGTGCGTCGACGATCCGGCCTATATGCGGCGCAACCACATGGACCTGCTCAAGCACGACCGCGACGACACCGTGCGCGCCGGCATGCGCGACACGAAGTACAGCCTGAAGGCATGCATCAACTGCCACGCCAGCAAGGCCACCAACAGCGTGAATGCCGCCGGCAGCAATTTTTGCCAGAGCTGCCACAGCTACGCGGCGGTCAAGATCGATTGCTTCGAGTGCCACGCGAGCAAGCCGGCGGCAAATTCAGTGCAGGTCTTGGCCAAACCATGAACCAGCAACCTCCACCCGCGTTTGAGGCCACCGGCAATGCGGCCAACCGGCGCGGATTCCTGGGTATCGCCGCGGCTGGCCTGGCAGGCATCCTGCTGGCGCCCGGTGTACGGCTGGTGGAAATTGCCCAGGCCGCCCAGGGTGCTGCCGCCGGTGCGGCAGGCGCCAGCAGCAAGGTGCGCTGGGGCATGTTGATCGACAGCGGCAAATGCGCCAGTGGCTGCACCGACTGCGTGACCGCCTGCAACACCGAGAACGGGTTGTCTGGCGGCACCCTGCCGACCGATTCGCAGTGGATCCGCAAGATCGAAATCAAGGAGATCAAGACCGGCAGGACCCAGTCGCTGCCGATGATGTGCCAGCATTGCGCCGATCCGCCCTGCGTCGATGTCTGCCCCACCGGCGCGTCGTTCAAGCGCGCCGACGGCATCGTTCTGGTCGACAAACATAGTTGCATCGGTTGCCGGTATTGCGTGATGGCCTGCCCGTACCAGGCGCGCTCGTTCGTGCATGCGCCACTTGACAACCAGAAGCCCGATGTACCGCGCGGCAAGGGCACGGTCGAAGGTTGTACCTTGTGTGTGCACAAGGTCGATCGCGGCGAGCAACCCGCGTGCGTGACCGCCTGCTCCGACGCCGGTCATGGCGCAATGCTGTTCGGCGACCTGAACGACCCGCAAAGCGAGATCTCCAGACGCGTCGCGCAGTACCCGGCCCGCCAGGTGCGCGAAGACCTCGACCTGAACACCGGCGTGCGGTACCTGGGCATCTGACATGCACCACGCCTCGACCAGGAGCGGATGCAACCGGCGAACCTCACCGGACGCTTTCGGCCCGTTGCGGTCGTTGATTCCCGATTGCCAATTACCTCGCGTTGGCGCGCCTCGCGCCAGGCGGTACCCGGCGGTGGCTCATGCTGGGGCGGTCTCCGCTGAACGCGTCGACTGCCCTGCGGTACTCGCCCAGGGGTCGGGCCGCGGAACTCGCTGCGTTCGCTGCGCTCTCTACGCTCA
>JANMYG010000197.1:0-1794 GCA_031381865.1 Betaproteobacteria bacterium
TGCGGGATAGAAGGCGCCGGCGACGGCGGGCGGGCGGGTCTGGTTCATGGCGGCCTCGCGTGGGGACTTGTGGATTGCACGTCCATGGAACAGGGTGCCACGGTTTTTGTCAAGGCGGATTGCGCCGGCACAATTTCTGCCCCTGTTCTGCGCCGGCGTGTGCGGCTGCGGCGCGGCTGAAAGCGGGTCGGCGCGAACCGTGGCGGCGGCCACGATCGCCGTCCATTGGCCGTACTGGGGTCGCGGTTTCCAGCGCCGCATGAAGCATAAAGCGCGTTTGCAGCACGGCCAACGTCGGGCGCCGATGCGACTGGCAATCTGCGTAATTCGCCGGCCCATCCGCATTTCCCTTGATCGCCGGCAGAGATGGTACAAACTGCTCCATGAAAATCGAAAAAAATACCGCCGTGACCCTGCGCTACAAGGTGACCGATGCCAACCGCATGCCGCTCGAAGAAAGTCGCGAGCCGATGGTCTACCTGCACGGGGGCTACGGCAACACCTTCGCCAAGATCGAGCAGGCGCTGGAAGGCCAGCTGCCGGGTTTCCAGACCACCGTCGCGTTGCAGCCTGCCGACGCGTTCGGCGAGCGCGACGAGAGCCTGGTGCAGACCATCCCCAAGAGCCAGTTTCCGCCCGGCGTCAAGGTGGGTGGCAAGTTGCAGGGCCAGGACGAGCAGGGGCAGGCGCGTTCGTTCACCGTGGCGAAGATCAAGGGCGACAAGGTGCTGCTCGACGGCAACCACCCGATGGCCGGACGGGCACTGCGCTTCACCGTCACCGTGATGGCCGTGCGGCCCGCCACCGAGGTCGAGATCGCGCACGGCCACGTGCACGGCGAACACGGGCACCAGCACTGACGCGGACAGTGCCCGTTGCGGTTGCGGGCATGATGGCGTCCATCAGCAGGAGACCGCGATGGACCACCATTTCAAGGAACAGGCCAGCCACGGGCTGCGGCGCAACAAGGTCGTGAGCGCTGCCGAGGCGGTGCGGCTGATCCACGACGGCGACACCGTGGCGACCGGCGGGTTCGTCGGCATCGGTTTTGCAGAAGGCATCGCGGTGGCGCTGGAACAGCGTTTCCTGGCGACCGAAGCCGAGACCGGCCTCGGTGCGCCGCGCGACCTGACGCTGGTGTTCGCGGCCGGGCAGGGCGACGGCCAGACCCGCGGGCTAAACCACTGGGGCCATGCGGGGCTGGTCCGGCGCGCCATTGGTGGCCACTGGGGATTGATCCCCACGCTGCAAAAGCTCGCGGTCGACAACGCGATCGAAGCCTACAACCTGCCGCAGGGCGTGCTGGCGCACCTGTTTCGCGACATCGCCGCCGGCAAGCCCGGCACCCTGACGCATGTGGGGCTCGACACCTTCGTGGACCCGCGCCACGGCGGTGGCAAGATCAACGCGCGAACCACCGAAGACCTGGTGCGGCTGATGCAGATCGATGGCCGCGAGTACCTGTTCTACAAGGCCTTTCCGATCTCGGTCGGCATCATCCGCGCGACCACGGCCGACCCGGACGGCAACCTGACCATGGAGCGTGAGGCACTGACACTCGAAGCCCTCGCGATCGCGATGGCGGCGCGCAACTCGGGCGGTATCGTGATCGCGCAGGTGGAGCGTATTGCCGAGCGCGGCACGCTGCATCCGAGGCTGGTCAAGGTGCCCGGGGTGCTGGTCGACGCGGTGGTGGTGGCCACCGACCCGGCGCACCACATGCAGACCTTCGCCGAGCAGTACAACCCGGCCTACTCGGGCGAGATACGGGTGCCGATGGACACGCTCGACACG
>JANMYG010000213.1:0-3865 GCA_031381865.1 Betaproteobacteria bacterium
CCGCCGCCGACCAGTGCGGCAACAACACAAAGAGAAAGGCGCTTGGTAAATTTCATGGGTGTCCTAATTGACGTGGTTGGGAAAATGATCTGCTGGCAAACTTGGGGCCGGTGGCGTGGCTGGCGCTGCATGCACGCTGGCAGGAGACCGTCGTTGATTGGTTCTTGTGCGACGCCATAAGGGGCTGGCCAAATCGGAGCCCGGCAAGTGGGCGACGAATACGGCGGGCAGGCACAAACACCGATCCCCCACAAGGGCGAGATCCTCATGACTGACTCCAAAGCAGCGCATCGGACGGTTCGTCGACCACTCGCGCACGCTACAAATGCGCCCAATTCGGGCAAGCGCGGACGAACCCGGGCTGGGGTCAGGAAATAGGTGGCTTCAGCTCAAGTGCGAGGACCGCACTGGCGACGCGCGGTGTCGCCACGTGGGCGGCATTCGTGCCGATAACCGTCGCGCCAATCACGACAGCGGGCATCAACACCGCAAGTGTGTGACACGACTGGCACACGGAGCACGTTGGACAGTGTGATGCGTCTGCCGCGGCCAATTTGCCATCGACAGAACAGTCCGCCGCTGCCGTTGGCGGCGCGACCGCTGTCGCGTTCACAAGCGTTGCACTGCCGTAAGCAGATTCGAGCGGCTCGCTTGCAGCGGCGGCGAAGTTTTGCGTCGACGGCGGGATCACCATACGCATTGCCATCGCATCGCCAGTCCAAGCGCGCATGGGCAACAGGACAATCATGATGGCAAAAAACAATCGACGCATCGCAGTATGTTAACCAAAGTCAAGATTGGTTCCAATTGCGTGAAGCAATTTTTCTCGGTCTCGGGTACCGGTCGCACCCGATTCCGAGAACTTGTCGCAGTTGACGCCGCAATTGCCGGCGCTGCGATGCCGGCCGCTTCGGTACGGGCCAGCGCGGAGCTGCCGGGTATCTCCATCCCGGGTCGGCAATGCTGCGCACGCGACCCGCAGTTCCTCGCCGCACTCGCACTTTGAGAGGCATGTGGCTCACCTCGCCAGTTGGTCGAAGTCGAGGCGCGATGCCGACGGGCAAGTCTGGGGCGGTAGTGCATTTGCCGGCCCGACCCGATGACCGTGCGCCGCATTGCCTCGCAAGTGGTGATCGAGTTGGTCTACTTGTCGCGCCGGCGATCTGGTCGCGGTTTGACCTCGATCAACAACGGAATCCGCCCCGGGGCTAGACTGGTCGGACTGTCTAACTGGTTTCGCCAGTGCCAGCAACCACGCGAACCAATCGCCATGAAACCCCTGCCCAACCGCCCCGGAACACGGTTCGCCGCCGTGGTGATGTTGATGGTGTGGCTGTTCACCTTGGGTGCCGGTATCGCCAACGCCTGCCAATTGCACCAGGACCATGTCCTGGGTGGTCGAAATGGTGTTGGGACTGCACACGACAAGCGGCCGGCGGGTTTCGGGGCGGATGCGCCGTTGGCGGAACCGTCGGCAAGCGTTGCGCTGGCCGCGATCCGTGTTGCCGGCGATGGCGACCAGTTGGTGCAGACCATCACCTGCCGCGCCTCGTGTGTTGCCGGGCAGATGGCGCTGCCCAAGCAACACGCCGCTGTCTCTGCCGACCCACACACCGACGCGGTGCTGGCGGCGACCGGTGGGCCGGTCAGTGTGCGAGCCAGTCCGATGCCGCAGCGCATGCGCCGTTCCCATGCGGCACCACTGGAGTTGCCGGTCTTCATCCGCTTTCTGCGCCTGACTCTATAACGCCTGTAGAGCGGATTTGCCGCAACGCGGATGAATCCGCGTGTTATCGGCCTGCGGCGGTGGCAGTGTCCGCCAGCCCGCCAGCCCGCCACCCGGCCAGTCATCCCAATTGACATCGATCACCGCCACTTGAAGGAGCACACATGTTCGAACCACAACCGCGTCACCGGCGCCGATTTATCAGCGCAGCCGCGCTGGCCACTCTGGCGCTGGCAGCCTTGCCCCTGGTGCTGATGGCGCAGGCCGCGCCTGACGCGCCCGGCACCCAGTCTTCAACCGAGCGCGGCGTGACCGTCAAGGTGACGCCGAAGTCCGTCGGGTCGGCCGGCAGCCGCTGGGAGTTCGCGATCGTGCTCGACACCCATGCTTCCGACCTGGGCGATGACCTGCTGCAAAGCACGACCCTGACGGCCGCCGACGGCCGCGCCCTCAAGCCTGCAGGTTGGGCCGGCGCGGCCGCCGGCGGTCACCACCGCGAAGGGGTGTTGTCGTTCGACGTGCCAGCCCCGCGGCCGGCGGTGGTCGAACTCAGGATGGTGCGGCCAGGTGAATCCGCGCCGAGAATCTTTCGCTGGCCGCAATGAGTGGCCTCTGGAGTCACGCATGAACACCCGACCGATCGCCCATCCAGCCCATGCTGTCGGCTGGGGACGCACCGGGCCGCGCGCAGTCGGCCGGAACTTGCCGGCCACCACCGACGTCGAATCGGGGCGTTCTCACTCCTCCTCTCCAACTTCAAGGTAGTTCACATGCATAGGCGATTCATCATCCAGGCTGGCGCCGTACTGCTTTGCGCCGCCGCTGTGCCACTGGCCGGCCTGGCCCAGACCAGGCCGATGCTGGAGGTCTGGAAATCACCCACCTGTGGCTGCTGCCACGACTGGATCACGCACCTGCAGGCCAATGGTTTTCAGGTGACGGCCCATGACGTCAGCGAGTCTGTCAAGGCCGCGCAGCGTCTCAAGCTGGGCCTGGCCGAAAAGTTCGGCTCCTGCCACACGGCGCTGATCGACGGATATGTGATCGAAGGCCATGTGCCGGCGCGCGAAATCCATCGCCTGGTGCAACAGCGGCCACGCGCGCTCGGTATCGCTGTACCGGGCATGCCGGTCGGCTCTCCGGGCATGGACGGCCCGGTCTACGGCGGGCGCAAGGACGCTTATGCCGTCTTGCTGGTGCAGCGCGACGGCAGTGCGTCGGTGTACCAGTCGTACCGGTGAAGAACAGCATGCCGACCATGCCACAAGTCACCCACATCACGACCCGGCGCGCCTTTGTGGCCGCCACCGGCTTTGGCGGCGTCAGCCTGTATGGCTTGTGGGCCGCCTACGGTGCCGCTCCCGGCCCGCTGGCGCTGCTGGGCCTGGACCGGGCACATGGTGAACCGCATACGGCTGACGCTGTTGCGGCCGCCGGCAAAACCGAGGCCGTGGCAGACCAGGGTGCGCACTCCGGACATGGCGCCGCGCCCGCCGGCCAGGGTGCTGCTGAGTTCAGCCGCATGACCGATGAATTCATCGCGCGTTACCGCCTGCCCGATGGCAGCGTGCACCCGCGCCGGCTGGCTGCCGAATCTGCCGCTGGCGTCGACCCGCACGCCGGGCATGCGGGCATGGCAATGCCCTCAGTGCCACCGGACAGTGACCACGCGGCGCCGGCGGAACACAGCGCGGCCGCCATGGCGCCGGCTGGCGAGCAGCCGATCGACGTGCTGATGGTGGCGGGCAAGTGGTACTACCTGCCCGCCACCTTGCGCCTGGATGTTGGGCAGGCCTACCGCTTTCGGATGATGGCGCTGGACGTCGCCCACGGCGCGTCGATTCAGTTCGGGCGCGGCGGCCGCATGATCCGGCTGCGGCCCGGTTACCTGACCGAGACCGGGCTGACGTTCCAGCGCGCGGGCCGCTACCTGATGCACTGCACCGTGTACTGCGGCCAGGCGCACGACATGATGCAGGCCACCATCGAGGTGGTGTGAGCATGGTGAGCCTGAGCAATTACAACGACCGTTTCGCCGGCTTGCCGCCGGCCGACCGCCGACTGCTCAGGAGCATGGCTGCGGTGGCGCTGGTCGCGCTGGTGCTGGGCGTGCTGGCCGGCCTGGCCACGGCACTGGTG
>JANMYG010000225.1:0-6842 GCA_031381865.1 Betaproteobacteria bacterium
CCCGACGCGGTCGAGATCCTCAGCGGCGTGTACGAGGGCAAGACCACCGGCACGCCGATCTGCCTGCTGATCCGCAACACCGACCAGCGCAGCAAGGACTACGGCAACATCCTGCAGACCTTCCGGCCCGGGCATGCCGACTACAGCTACTTCCAGAAATACGGCATCCGCGACCCGCGCGGCGGCGGCCGCTCGTCGGCGCGCCTCACGGCACCGATGGTGGCGGCCGGCGCGGTCGCCAAGAAATGGCTGGCGCAGCAATACGGCACCGTGTTTCGGGGCTGCATGACCCAGATCGGCGAGATCCAGCTCGGTTTCGAGAGCTGGGAGCATGTGGCGCAAAACCCGTTCTTCGCGCCGGTGCAGGACGTGTCGGCCCTGGAGGCCTACATCGAGGCGCTGCGCAAATCCGGCGACTCGTGCGGCGCCCGGATCCGCGTCAGCGCGGCCAGGGTGCCAGTCGGGCTGGGCGAACCGCTGTTCGACAAGATGGACTCCGACATCGCCTACGCGATGATGGGAATCAACGCCGTCAAGGGGGTGGAGATCGGCGCCGGTTTTGCCAGCGTCGCGCAACGCGGCACCACGCACGGCGACTCGCTGTCGCCACAGGGGTTCCGGTCCAACAACGCCGGCGGCGTGCTCGGTGGCATCAGCACCGGCCAGGACCTCGAAGTGGGCATTGCCATCAAGCCCACCAGTTCGATCCTGTCGCCGCGCGAATCGATCGACGTCAACGGGCAGTCGACCGAAGTCGTCACCAAGGGCCGCCACGATCCCTGCGTGGGCATCCGCGCCACGCCGATCGCCGAGGCCATGCTGGCGCTGGTGGTGATGGAGCATGCGCTGCGCCACCGGGCGCAATGTGGCGACGTACCGGTCAGCCTGGCGCCGATCGGCGCATCCGCCGATTCCCCTGCGGCGCGGTGACGGCGTCCGCGGCGCCGCCCAGTGGCCGGCGCTGGCGCTGGCGCAACTCGTGCTTGTCCTGGCCTTCGCGGCCCACCACGCGGCTTGCGCCGGCCTCAGCGCGAGCGCGGCCGGGTGCGCGTTCAGGGTCCGGCGCGGCCGGCGCCGGCACGGCGCAGCGGGTTGAATCCGGTCACGAGCACAGTGGCGAACAGCACCAACGCGCCGCCTGCGTAAGAAGCGGGCGTGAACACCTCGTCGAGGAACACATGGCCCCAGACCACGCCGAAAATCGTGATCATGAAGGTGCTGCTCAGTGCGGCGACCGGGCTCACTTTTTGCACGATGCGCATGTATTGCCAGTAGGCCAGCCCCGAGGTGCCGATACCCATGATGGCCACCGCCATCACG
The DNA here is from genome assembly GCA_031381865.1 of Betaproteobacteria bacterium. Taxonomy (GTDB): domain Bacteria; phylum Pseudomonadota; class Gammaproteobacteria; order Burkholderiales; family Burkholderiaceae_C; genus CAISIP01. The sequence continues at coordinate 1,321 of JANMYG010000225.1, forward strand.
GCCGTGGGCGTGAAACGCGCCTGGGGCAGAGTCCACAGCGCGAACGGCAACAGCAGCAGGAAGCCGGTGGCATGGATCGCGGCGGTGATCGCCAACGGCTCCATGCGCTGGGTGGCGCGCTTGAGCAGCGGCGCGGTGCAGCCGGTCATCGCGGAACCGGTGATCGAGATCGCGGCGGCGGCCATGATCGCGGGCGACGGTTTGATCGGCCCCAGCCGCACCACCAGCGCCACACCGGCGAAGGCCGCGATACAGCCGGCGATCTTCGACCAGGAAAGCGAATCCTCCTTCATCCAGGCCGAGGCGAAGGTGCCGAACAGCACCGAGGTGACGCTCAACACCGCGCTGTAACCGGCCGGCAGGTACAGCGATGCCCACGAGTACAGGAAATGCGGCAACGCGATGGCGATCGCACCCAGGCCCAGCATTTCGCGCCAGTGCTCCAGTGGCCAGCGGATCCGCAGGTAACGCATGATCAGGCCCAGCGTGATCGCGCCCAGCAAGGTTCGGCTGGCCGCCGCCAGGCTCGGCCCCAGCAGCGGCGTGGCCATGCGCGTGAAAAGGAAGGTCGAGCCCCATATGGCCGACAACGCGGCGAGCTGGAAGAAGTACTTGTTCTTCATCGGGCCCTGGGCGCCTGCGGCGGCGCGATGCGGCGCAGCGGATTCAAGCCCATCACGAGCGCGCAGGCCAGCAGGATCAGGCCACCACCCGCGTACAGGCCGGCGCCCACCTGCTCGTCCAGAAACACCACCGCCCACAACACGCCGAAACCGGTGATCATGAAGGTCGAACTCAGCGCCGCGGTGGGCGACACGTGGCGGATGATGCGCGCGTACATCCACCACGCCACGCCGGACGTGAAGGTGCCCATCAACGCCACGGCGCCCAGCGCGCCGGGCGTGAAGCGGGCCTCGGGCCATTCGTAGAGCGCGCCGGGCAACAACAGGACAAACGAGATCGCGTGCATGCCGGCCGTGATCGCCAGCGGCTCCATGCGCGTGATCGCCCGCTTGATCAGCGGTGTGGAGCCGCCCGACATGGCCGAGCCCAGCAGCGCCGTGAGCACCGCCAGCACCAGCGCCGGTGTGATCTGCACCGGCCCCAGGCGCACCACGAACGCGGCCCCGACGAAACCCAGCACGCAGCCCAGCAACTTGGGCCCGGTCAGCACCTCCTCCTTCATCCAGGCCGATGCCACCGCGCCGAACAGCACCGAGGTGACGTACAGCAGCGCCGCATAACCGGCCGGCATGTGTAGCGCCGCCCACGAAAACAGCAGGTGCGGGCCGGCCACGGCCAGCAATCCGAGCCACGCCAGTTCGCGCCAGTGCGCCAGTGGCCAGCGCAGCTTGAACACGCGCATGAGGGCTGCGAGCGCCAGCGTCGCCATGCCCATGCGCAGGGCGGCCAGCATGTTCGGCCCCAGCAGCGGGGCGGCGAAACGTGTCAGCATGAAAGACGTCCCCCACAGGGCGGACAGGGCGACGAGCTGCAAAAAGTATCTGGACTTCAAGTGGTGCATTGTCGTGTACGCGCGAACGCCGGCAGTGTCGGCGCCGCACAGCAGCAACGACCCGCGTTCAGGCGAAAATACGGCACTTCCCACGAACCACGCAAACCCCACAGCCATGTCCAACCACGACAAATTCGTACTGGCCGGAGTCATGGGCTGGCCAGTGGCGCACTCGCGCTCACCGCGGATCCACAACTACTGGATCACGCACTACGGCCTGCTCGGCGCCTACGTGCTGCTGCCGGTAGCCCCGGCCAATCTGCCGGCGGCGCTCGCGGGCCTGGCGGCGCTGGGTTTCGCCGGCTGCAACCTGACCATCCCGCACAAGGTCGCGGCGATGCCGCTGGTGCAGCGTGTAGACCCGGTGGCCAGGCGCATGGGTGCGATGAACACCATCGTGGTGGAACCCGACGGTTCGCTCAGCGGCGCCAACAACGATGGGTACGGCTACATCCAGAGCCTGCTCGACGAATTGCCCGACTGGCGCTCCGATAGCGGCCCGGCCACCGTCATGGGCGCCGGCGGCGGCGCGCGTGCCGTGATCGTCAGCCTGGCCGAACGCGGCGCGAAGGAGATTCGCGTCTGCAACCGTTCGTTAGGCAAGGCGCAGGCACTGGCGCAGGAGTTCGGCGCGCCGGTGCGCGCCGTCGCGTGGGAGCAGCGCCACGATTCGCTCGCAGATGCGGCGCTGCTGGTCAACACCACCAACCAGGGTATGGCCGGTCAGCCGCCGCTCGATCTTTCCCTGGACCGCTTGCCCGCCCACGCGGTGGTGTCCGACCTGGTCTACGTGCCGCTGGAGACGCCGCTGCTGTCAGCCGCCCGGCTGCGCGGCAACCGCACGGTCGGCGGCCTGGGCATGTTGCTGAACCAGGCGCGCCCGGCCTTCAAGGCCTGGTTCGGCGTGATGCCCGAGATCACGCCGGAATTGCGGCGCATGGTGCAGGCGAGCCTGTGAACGACGCCGCCTGCTTTCGAACCCCGCATGGTCTTGTTCATTAATCCGCAGCATCGCATCGGCGCCGTGGCGCCGCACCCGATGCTGGACCGGCATGCGGCGCGGGCAGTGACCGAATTGCTGGCGCAGTGTTTCGATTACCGGCCCACGCGCCTTGTTTCATTGAGCGAAACGGCGGCGCGCTGCGGTCTCGCGGCGGTTTTGGTGAAGGACGAAGGCGCGCGCCTGGGCCTGAAAAGCTTCAAGTCGCTGGGTGGGGCCTATGCAGTCATCCGGCTGCTGCTGCAGGAAGCCTCGCGCCAGTTGGGGCGCGAAGTGTTGGCCAGCGAATTGCCGCGGCCCGCCACCGGCTCACTGGCGTTGCCGACCGCAGCGCAGCGGGATGCGCCGGGCAACCCCGACGTGGCCCGGGTGGCGGGGGCGATGACCTTCGCCTGCGCCACCGACGGGAACCATGGGCAGTCGGTCGCCGCGGGTGCACGGCTGGTGGGTGCTCGCGCCGTTATCTTTGTCCACGAATCCGTGACGGCCGAACGGCGCCAGGCGATCGCGCGTTTCGGCGCCGACATGCGGGTCGTGGCCGGCAGCTACGACGATGCGGTGGCCGAGTCGGCGCGCCAAAGTGCAGAACACGGCTGGACGCTGTTGTCGGACACTTCGTGGCCCGGCTACACCGAGGTGCCGGGCCTGGTGATGCAGGGTTACACGGCCATGGTGCACGAGTTGGCGCAGCAACTCGATGCGCCGCCCACACACGTGTTCCTGCATGCCGGCGTGGGCGGGTTTGCGGCTGCTGTGGCTACCTGCCTGCACAGTGTTTTTTCGCCAGCGCCGGCGGTCGTCATCGTCGAGCCGGAGCAGGCGGCCTGTCTGCTGGCCAGCGCGCGGGCCGGCCGACGCGTCAAGATCGCCGCAGGCGCGCCAACCAACATGGCGATGCTGGAATGTTACGAGCCGTCGCTGCTGGCCTGGGAACTGCTCGAGCCGTTGGCCACGGCGTTCATGACGGTCACCGACGCCGACGCCGTGGCGGCCATGAAAACGCTGGCGAAGCCGCGTGCCGACGCGCAGGTGGTGGTTGCGGGCGAGAGCGGCAGTGCCGGTCTGGCCGGGCTGATGTGTGTCGCCGCCGACCCGGCCATGCGGCAGGCGCTGGCGCTGGACCCCACTTCACGCGTGTTGGTGATCAACACCGAAAGCGCCACCGACGAGGCGCGTTATGCGCAGGCGGTCGGGCTCGGCGTCGCGGCGGTGGCGGCGCGTGTTCACATGGGCAGACCGGCAGGCGCTTGACTTGCGGCGGCGGGGCGCCCTGTACGTGTGATGCGTGCAAGAAATTCCGCTGCGCAGCGGCGCAGTGTCGGAGACTCCGAACCCAAGGCACAGCGCAGCAGTTCCGACGCGTAGGTGGCGTCGTCGTGAAAGCGGGTGGTGTCGACCCACCATCCGTGGCCGGCCATCAGCCATTTGAAATCGACCTCTGCCAGCAGCGACTCGGGAATGTCGAAGTTCGGGCCGGTCGAGTTCATGAAAGCCGAACCGCGCCACGAGGAGCGGTGGGTCGTGCCGCCTGCGAGGCCATACGTCTTGCTGATCTTCATGCCGTTCTCCATTCGATCTCGGTCCGGATATGGTGGGGCCATTTCCATTCCGGCAATGTCATCGGAGGGCGCATTCGGGCGTAGGAGAAACGGCGCATTTTCGTCCCAATCGGTTGCGGTGGTGACGCTGGCACTGGCACTGGCGACGTGGACGCACACCGGGGATCCGGTGCGGCATCCGCAGGCACCGATCAAGACCGGCCGTGCGGCAAAATCCTTGACTCGGCAACAGGAGGGAAGACGATGGACCTGGAACTCAAAGGCAAGCGTGCGCTCGTGACCGGCGGCAGCCGCGGCATCGGCAAAGCCATCGCGCTGGCGTTGGCGCAGGAGGGTGTGCAGGTCGCGCTGCTGGCGCGCGACGCGGGTGCGTTGTCCAGCGCGGCGGCGGAGATCGCGCAGTCGACCGGGCGGAAGGTGGCGGCCATCAGCGCGGACACCACCAGTGATGCGCAGGTGCAGCGGGCTGTCGCCGATGCGCAGCAGCAGCTTGGCGGCGGCATCGACATCCTGGTCAATGCCGCGGCCGAGCCAGCCGGATTTGCCGCGCCACCCAAGCTGGGCGAAATCACCACCGACTACTTCCACGCCGAAATGGACACCAAGGTGATGGGCTACATACGCTGCGCGCGCGAAGGGGCCGCCGGCATGCGCACGCGCGGCTGGGGCCGCATCGTCAACATCAGCGGCCTGGCCGCACGCCAGTCCGGCAGCGCCGTAGGGAGCATCCGCAATGTCGCGGTCGCCGCGCTGACAAAGAACCTGGCCGACGAACTCGGCCCGGCCGGTATCAACGTCACGGTGGTGCACCCAGGGCTGACCCGGACCGAACGGACGGCGCCGCTGGTGCAGGCGCGCGCCACCGCACTGGGCGTGTCCCCGACCGAGGTGGAAGCGCAGATGGCCGCCGGCAACTCGATCAACCATCTGGTCGATGCGAGCGAAGTGGCGCATGTGGTCGTGTTTCTGTGCTCGCCGAAATCCAGGGCCATCAACGGCGACGCGATCGCCGTCGGTGGCGGCGCACCGCGCAGCATCCACTATTGAAGCCGCGTGCACCAGCCAGGCCGCGTCTGCCGTTGGCGCGTGGCGTTGGCGTCGACGCGCTGGCATCGGCCACGCACGCGCCTGGTGAGGTCGACCGCGGGGACCACCGGGGCGGATGAAACGCCTGCAATCGGGGCGCGCAGGCAAGGGGCGGTTCGCGCCGGCTGCTGGCGGCCCATTGCGGACATTGGCTCTTGATCGCCGATTGCCCTTTGTTGGCGCGCCTCGCGGCAGGGGGTGCGCCGTGTGCTTGCCGGGCAGGCTGCAAAGGCGTGTGGGGGCCGCTGGCGTCGCTTCACTGGGGCGGTCGTGCGCTGAACGCGCCGACTGCCCTGCGGTGCTCGGCCTTGCGCCCCGTCGCGGAACTCGCTGCGTTCGCTGCGCTCTCTACGCTCGGACA
>JANMYG010000228.1:0-8084 GCA_031381865.1 Betaproteobacteria bacterium
TGTCCGAGCGTAGAGAGCGCAGCGAACGCAGCGAGTTCCGCGACGGGGCGCAAGGCCGAGCACCGCAGGGCAGTCGGCGCGTTCAGCGCACGACCGCCCCAGTGAAGCGACGCCAGCGGCCCCCACACGCCTTTGCAGCCTCCCCGGCAAATACACGGCGCACCCCCTGCGGCGAGGCGCGCCAACGACGGACAGGCAGCATTCTGCGAACGACCGCAATGGGCCGATAGCGGTCAGTGATGCCTGCACGCTGCACCGGCTCCCGATTGGCGCTTGTTGCATATCGGTGATCAGTAATGCGGGGGCGTGATCACCCACAACACCTTGGTCGGGCTTTCGGTCGGGTTGGCGCAGCGGTGGACCTCGGTGCTCCTGAACGAAAAACTGTCGCCTTCGAGCAGCCTGAAATAGCGCCCGGCGACCCACAGGTCGAGTGTGCCGGACAGCACCAGCCCGGCCTCGGCGCCGTCGTGGCTGTAGTCCTCGCTGTCGGCGCCGGGTTCGATGGTGCTGACCAGCAGTTCGAGCGGGCCGCTGAGATTGGGCGACAACAACTCCTCGGTGATGCCCAGGCCGGTGAAGGACATGCGCCGGCGGTTGGCGGCGCGCACCACCACGTCGCGCTCGGTGGCGTCGCCGTCGCCGGTGCGCTGGAAAAACCAGTTCATGTGCACACCCAGCGCGTCGCTGATCTTCTTGAGCACGCCGATCGGCAGGCGCGACTGGTTGCGCTCGAGCTGGCTCAGGTAACTGACCGAGATGCCGGCCTTTTCGGACACCTCGCGCAACGTGAGGTTCTTGACCTGGCGCAACTCGCGCAGCTGTTCGCCGATGGCCGCCTCGGGGTCGAGGTTTTGCGGCTCGTTGGCGGCCGCGACGGATGCGTCCGGCGGTTGCTGCAGCAGGGGTTGGATCGCCATGGCCGGGTGATTCGGTACAGCGCTAGAGCAGCGGCGCCGGCCGGGTCTGGTCGCCGGCGACATCCTTGACGCGCAGGCTGGCCGGGTCGTACAGGCCGCTCAATGACGCGCTGGCCGGAACGCGCACCCCGGCCACCTCGATCTCGTAGTGCGCGTCGAGGATGAAATCGCGGTCGGCCAGGCCGTCGGTGTTGGACACGTACCCCATGCCCAGCGACTTGCCCAGCGTATGGCCGAACATGCCCGACGAGATGCGCCCGGCGATCACGCCGTTGCGCCAGATCGGCTCGTTGTGGTAGAGCAGCGGCAGCGGGTCGTGCAGCGCGAACTGCACCAGGCGGCGCGTCAGACCCTGCTCCTTCTGTTGCAGCAAGGCCTCGCGCCCGATGAAGCCGCCGGGCTTGTCCCAGGCGACCGCGAACGCCAGGCCGCCCTGCAGCGGTGTGTCTTCGTCGCTGATGTCGTGGCCCCAGTGGCGGTAGGCCTTTTCCATGCGCAGCGAGTTCAGCGCGTGGTAACCGGCCAGGCGCAGACCGAAGGCGGCGCCCTGCGCCATCAGCGCGTCGAACACACCGGGCGCGAATTCGGTCGGAATGTACAGCTCCCAGCCGAGTTCGCCCACGTAGGTGATGCGGCTGGCGCGCACGCGCGCATACGCCAGGTCGATCACCTGCGAGCTGCCGAACGGGAACGCCGCGTTCGACAGGTCGGCGTCAGTCAGCGTGGCCAGCAGTTCACGCGAACGCGGGCCCATCAGGCCCAGCACCGCCATGCCCGAGCTCACATCCACGGCAACAGCGCGCGCATCGTCGGGAATGTGGCGCTGCAGCCACGTGAAGTCGCGCGTGTGGGTGGCGGCGGCGGTGACGATCAGGAAGCGGTCCACCGCCTCGCGCGTGATGGTCAGGTCGGCCTCGATGCCGCCGCGCTCGTTGAGCCACTGGGTGTAGACGATCCTGCCCACCGGCACCGCGACGTTGTTGGCGCAGATGTGGTTGAGCACGCGTTCCGCGTCCGGCCCCTGCAACAGGTACTTGGCAAACGACGACTGGTCGAACAGGCCCACCGCGTTGCGCACGGCGGCGTGTTCCCGGGCCGAATGCTCGAACCAGTTCTGGCGCCCGTAGCTGTAGCCGTATTCGGCTTTGACGCCGGCGGGGGCGTACCAGTTGGGGCGTTCCCATCCGGCCACTTCGCCGAAACAGGCGCCGTGCGCCAGCAAGCGGTCGTGCAGGATCGAACGGCGCACGCCACGCGCGGTCTCTGGCTGGCGAAACGGCCAGTGCATCGCGTACAGCAGCCCCAGGGTCTCGACCGTGCGGTCGCGCAGGTAGCTGCGGTTGCGCTGGAACGGCAAACAGCGGCGCACGTCGACGTCCCACAGGTCCATCGGCGGGTGGCCGTCGACCACCCAGTCGGCCAGCACCTTGCCGGCGCCACCGGCCGACTGGATGCCGATCGAGTTGAAGCCGGCCGCCACGTACAGGTTGCGCACCTCGGGTGTTTCACCGAGCAGATAACGGTCGTCGGGCGTGAAACTCTCTGGGCCGTTGAAAAACAGGTTGATACCCACGTTCGCCAGCGCAGGCGTGCGGTGCACGGCGGCTGTCAGCAGCGGCTCGATGTGCTCCAGGTCGTCCGGCAACTGGTCGAAGCAGAAGGTCTCGGGAATTCCGCGCATGCCCCAGGGCTTGGCCACCGGCTCGAACCATCCGACCAGCAGCTTGCCCGCGTCTTCCTTGAAGTAGGCACAACCGTCCGGGTCGCGCAGCACCGGCATGCTGGATGACAGGCCCGGCATCGGTTCGGTCACGATGTAGAAATGCTCGGCGGCGTGCAGCGGCACCGTGGTGCCGGCGCGCGCGCCGAGTTCGTGCGCCCACATGCCGGCACAGTTGATGACCACGTCGGCGCGCAGTTCGCCCTGCGCGGTGCGCACACCCACGGCGCGGCCGCCCTCGACCAGGATTTCCTCGACCCGGGTGTTCTCGAAGATCTTCGCGCCGCGGCTCTTGGCGCCCTTGGCCAGCGCCTGCGTGGTGTCGATCGGATTGGTGCGGCCGTCCTTGGGCAGGTAGACACCACCGACCACGTCGGCAGTGTGTACGCCCGGCCACAGGCCGGCGATCTCGGACGGCGTGAGTGTCTGCACTTCGAGGCCGAAACATTTGGCCATCGAAGCGCCGCGCAAAAGCTCCTCGAAACGCGCCGCGTGGGTGGCGATGGCGATCGAGCCGGTCTGACGGAAACCGGTGGCCTGGCCGGTCTCCTGTTCCAGCGCGGCGTAGAGGCCGGTGGTGTATTGCGCCAGCCGCGTCATGTTGTAGGTGGCGCGCAGCTGGCCCACCAGCCCGGCCGCATGCCAGGTCGTGCCGCAGGTGAGTTGCCTGCGTTCGAGCAGCACCACATCGGTCCAACCGCGCAGGGTCAGGTGGTAGGCGACGCTGCAACCCACGATGCCTCCGCCGACGATGACAACTTGGGCACGGCTTGGCAGATCCATCGAATCCCCTGTTTGTAGAAAAATCTGAGAAAATTATACTGTTGTGCAATTCATAAGACAAATTTCACGTACGACCCTATAATTTTCGCAAACGGAGACAGACATGGCGGAACATGTGAGGGTGGTGGTCATTGGCGGCGGCGTGGTCGGCTGCAGTTGCCTGTACCACCTGGCCGAACTCGGCATCACCGATGCGCTGCTGATCGAGCGCGACGAACTCACTTCCGGTTCGACCTGGCATGCGGCCGGCAACCTGCCGACCTTCTCCACCAGCTGGAGCGTGCTCAAGCTGCAGAAGTATTCGGCCGCGTTGTACCGCCGCCTTGCCGCGTCGGCCGAGAACCCGATCAACTACCACCTCACGGGTTCGGTGCGCCTGGCCCATGGCCGCAACCGCATGGACGAATTCCGCCATGTGCAGAGCATGGCCAAGGCCAACGGCCTGGACTACGAGATCCTGTCGCCGGGCGAACTCAAGACACGGTATCCCTTCATCGAAACCCACGACCTGCTGGGCGCGTTGTGGGACCCGCTGGACGGTGACATCGACCCGTCCCAGCTGACCCAGGCGCTGGGCCGGGCGGCGCGCGCGCTCGGTGCCCGGGTGCGCCGGCACACGCGTGTCACCGCGCTGGCGCAACGACCTGGCGGTGAATGGCTGGTGAGCACCGACAAGGGCGAGGTTGTGGCCGAGATCGTGGTCAACGCGGCCGGTTACCGCGCTGGCGAAATCATGGGCATGGTCGGGCGCCACCTGCCGATCGCCGTGATGTCGCACCAGTACCTGGTGACCGAGGATGTGCCGGAGCTGGTGGGGCGGGACGCGCACCTGCCGCTGCTGCGCGACCCCGACACCTCGTATTACCTGCGCCAGGAACGCGACGGTTTCATCCTGGGCCCGTACGAATGGAAAGCCACGCCGATGTGGCAGGACGGCATGCCCGACGATTTCGCCAACCAGTTGTGGAACGACGATTTCGAACGCCTCGAGAGCTACATCGAGGACGCGATCCGGCGCGTTCCGGTGCTCGGCCGCGCCGGCATCAAGCGCGGCGTGAACGGGCCCATTCCATATTCGCCCGACGGCAACCCGTATATCGGACCCGAGCCGGGGCTGCGCAATTTCTTCCACTGCAACAACTTCAGCTTCGGCATCACCCAGGCCGGCGGTGCCGGCAAGGCGCTGGCCGAATGGGTGGTGTTTGGCCAGCCTGAGTGGGACCTGTGGTCGCTCGACCGGCGCCGTTACACCGACTACGCCACCACCGCCTACACGGTCGCGAAGGCGGTCGAGGTGTACCAGAACGAATACGCGTCGTCGTTCCCGTACGAGGAGCGCCCGGCCGGCCGGCCGCTGCGCACCTCGCCGGTGTACGAAACGCTCCAGGCCAAGGGCGCCCGTTTCGGTGCGCGCGGCGGCTGGGAGCGCGCGGTCTACTTCGATCTCGAAGGCACGGTGCCGGCCGAGAAGCTCTCGTTCCGGCGCGAAAGCGTGTGGCATGGCGTGGTCGCCGAGGAAGTGGCCGCGGTGCGCGAACGCGTTGGCGTGCTGGATCTGCCGGGCTTCACCAAGTTCGAACTCAATGGCCCCGGCGCGGCGCGCCACCTTGATCAGTTGACCTGCTCCAGGCTGCCAGCGGTGGGGCGGGTGTCGCTGGCGTATGCCTTGACGCCAAGCGGCAAGTTGTGGAGCGAATTCACCATCACGCGCCTGGGTGAAGACCATTTCTACATCATCAGCGCGGCGATCGCGGCCACGCACGACATGGACCTGTTGCGCCAGGGCCTGCCGGCCGACAGCCCGATCACGGTCGTCGACCGCTCGGTCGAACTCGGCTCGCTGATCATCGCCGGCCCGCGTGCACGCGAGGTGCTGGCGCAGGTCACCGACACCGACCTGTCCAACACCGGCTTCCCGTGGCTCACCGCGCGCGAGATCACCGCGGTGACTGGCAGGATGTTCGCCATGCGGGTGAACTATGTCGGCGAACTCGGCTGGGAGTTGCACGCGCCGGTGGACCAGATGCAGGCCCTGTACGACGCCGTGTGGCGGGCCGGGCAGGCTTTTGGCATACGCGACTTCGGCCTGTACGCGATGGACAGCCTGCGTGTCGACAAGTGTTACCGCGGCTGGAAGAGCGACCTGGAGAGCGGTTATTCGCCGCTCGAAGCCTCGCTGGACCGTTTCGTCGATGCCCGCAAGCCGTCGTTCGTCGGCCGCGACGCCGTGCTCGCGGAGCTCGCGCGCGGACCCGCGCAGCGTTTCGTGCCGCTGACCTTCGACGAGGACGGCGACGCTGAGGCGCCGTATTGCGCGCAGGTGTTCCACGGCGCCGACAACGTCGGTCTGACGACCTCCGGCGTATGGAGCCACACGCTCAAGCAGAGCGTGGCGCTGGCCTATGTGCGCGCGGACCTGGCGCAGCCCGGCACGAAGCTCGAAGTCGATGTACTGGGCCAGCGCCGGCTGGCCACGGTGCGGCAGGAGCCGCTGTACGACCCGGCCAACCTGCGCCTGCGGGCCTGACGCGGCAAATTGATCCTTATCCATGAACAGGGGCGAACGATGAGCGAAACAGCAGAGAGAATGGTGCGCCGTGGTGGCGCACGCGAAGCGCGCCGCGCGGCCCGCGCGGCCCCGTTGCCCGACAGCCTGCGCCCGGTGCGCCCGGGCATGCCGGGTGGGCGCTACAAGGCGCTGTCGGATGCCGACGTGCTCAAGATCCACCATGCGGCGCTCGACGCGCTGGAGACCATCGGTTTCGCCGATGCGCCGCCCAGCGGCGTAGAGATGATGGTGCGGGCCGGCGCCACGCTCACCAGCACCGGCCGGTTGCTGTTTCCGCGCGCGCTGGTCGAAGACACCATCGCCAACGCGGCGCGGCATTTCGTGCTGCATGCCCAGGACCCGAGATACGACATGGAGCCCTGGGGCAGCAATGTCTACTTCGGCACGGCCGGCGCGGCCGTGCACATGGTCGATGCCAAAACCGGCGAATACCGCGACTCGACCACGCAGGACCTGTACAACATCGCACGCGTGGTCGACACGCTCGAGCACCTGCACTTCTTCCAGCGCTCGGTGGTCTGCCGCGAACTCGCGGCGCCGCACGAGATGGACTTCAACACCACCTACGCCAGCGTGGCCGGCACCACCAAACACGTGGGCTCGAGCTGGGTCGCGCCCGAACACGTGGAGCAGAGCCTGCAGATGCTGCACCTGATCGCCGGCGGCGAGGACAAGTGGCGCGAACGCCCGTTCGTGAGCCAGTCCAACTGTTTTGTGGTGCCGCCGATGAAGTTCGCCTTCGACGCCTGCAAATGCATGGAGGTCGCGGTGCGCGGCGGCATGCCGGTGCTGCTGCTGTCGGCCGGGCAGGCCGGCGCCACCGCGCCCGCCTCGCTGGCCGCGGCGCTGGTGCAGGAGGTGGCGGAATGCCTGGCCGGGCTGGTGTATGCCAACGCGATCCAGCCCAAGGCCAAGACGATCTTCGGCACCTGGTGTTTCGTGTCGGACCTGCGCACTGGCGCCATGTCGGGCGGCAGCCCCGAGCAGGCGCTGCTGTCGGCAGCCAGCGCGCAGATGTCGAAGTTCTACGACCTCACGGGCGGCACGGCGTCGGGAATGACCGATTCGAAGATGCCCGACGCGCAATGCGGCTCGGAGCGCGCCTATAACCATGCGCTGGTGGGTAACAGCGGCGCCAACCTGATCTACGAGTCGGCCGGCATGATGGCCAGCCTGATGGGTTTCTCGCTCGAGAGCCTGTTGATCGACAACGACATCATCGGCGCCGTGCAACGCACCATCCGCGGCATCGAGGTCGACGACGAATCGATCTCGCTCGACACCATGCGCAAGGTCTGCCTGGAGGGCCCGGGCCACTACCTGGGCTCGGACCAGACCCTCAAGCTGATGCAGAAGGACTACCTGTACCCGACCGTCGGCGACCGCTCCAGCCCCAACCAGTGGATCGAGGCCGGCAAACCCAGCATCGTGGACCGGGCGGCGCGCAAGGTCGAAACCATTTTGGCCACGCACTACCCGACCCACATCCCAACCGCGGTCGACGACGCGATCCGGGCGAAGTTCCCGGTGCATCTCGCGCGGGAGGCGATGCGCCCGCCGGTCCACACGCAGGTGCTGTAGCAGGCCGGCCGACTGCGGCTTTGACTTGCCGACTGCTTTCGGGCGGCGTTCCTCAGGGCTGACCGGGGGTAGGAACATTGGGTGCGCGTGCCATAGGCACGAGGCGTCATGCATAACATTGCCGGCGTGCGCAGCCCAAGCGGCGCCTCGGCTGCATCGCTGTTGGCGGCGCTGGATCAGCGCTTGACGCTGTGCGCCAACGTGGCCTTGATACTGGAGTACGAAGCAGTGTGTTCACGTAGCGCACACCGGACAGCCGCGGGGTTGACCCAGAAAGACGTGGGCATCTTTCTGGACGCCATCGCTGCACTGGTAAAACCGGTAGAAACGCACTATCTCTGGCGCCCGCAATTGCGTGATCCGGGTGACGAGATGGTGCTATTGAGGTTTTCGATATTCAAGACACCGTTCGCCCTGAGCCTGTCGAAGGGAGCCTGTCGAAGGGCTCGCGAGCCCTTCGTCAGGCTCAGGGCGAACGGACCGTGACGTGTCATCAATGTGGGAAAAATCG
>JANMYG010000249.1:0-1636 GCA_031381865.1 Betaproteobacteria bacterium
GACGGTGGCCGCGCACTGTATCGGCGCGCGCCGCGGCCTGGTCTACCTGCGCGGCGAGTACCGCTACCTGCTCGAGCCCCTGCTGGCGGTGCTGCAGCGTCGGCGCGACGCGCAGCTGCTGGGGCCGTCGATCCTGGGACGCGCAGGCTTCGATTTCGACATCGCGATCCACGTCGGGGCCGGCGCCTACGTGTGCGGCGAGGAGTCGTCGCTGATCGAGTCGCTCGAGGGCAAACGCGGCACGCCGCGCATCCGCCCGCCGTTCCCGGTGGAGCACGGTTACCTGGGGCACCCCACCATCGTCAACAACGTCGAGACCTTTTGCGCAGCTGGCCACATCGCGCTGCAGGGCGGCGCCTGGTGGGCCGCCATCGGCACGCCCAAGTCGACCGGCACCAAGATCCACTCGGTGTCGGGCGACTGTGAACGGCCGGGCTTGTACGAATACCCGTTCGGCACCCGGGTCGGCCGCATCCTCGAGGATTGCGGCGCCAGCGACACCCAGGCAGTCCAAGTCGGCGGCCCGTCGGGCGTGTGCCTTTCGGCGTTCGAATTCGGCCGGCGCATCGCCTTCGAGGACGTGCCGACCGCGGGCGCCTTCATGGTGTTCGACCGCAGCCGCGACATGTTCGAAGTGGCGCGCGGCTTCGCGCACTTCTTCGCGCACGAGAGTTGCGGCTTCTGCACGCCGTGCCGCGTCGGCACCGCGCTGGTGGTCAAGCGCATGGACAAACTGGCGGCGGGCCACGGTTCGCGGCACGATATCGACGTGTTGTTCGAGCTCGACCGCCTGATGCACACCGCCACCCATTGCGGCCTGGGCGCCACCGCCTGCAACCCGCTGCGCGACACCATCCTCAAGTTCCGCCCGGCCTACGAGCAGCGCCTGCAGTCGCTGCATTTCGAGCCGGCCTTCGACCTGGATGCCGAGTTGTCGATCGCGCGCCACATGACCGGGCGCGACGACGCCGGCGCCCACCTGGAGAACCGCTCGTGACCGACCTGCCTACCCCGGCCGAGCCGGCCCCGGTGTTTGCGCTCGACGGCGAAGACCTGCCCTTCCATCCCGGCGACACGGTGCTGCAGGCCGCCACACGCGCCGGGCGCTACATACCGCACCTGTGCTGGCATCCGGATTTCCCGGCGCATGGCTCGTGCCGGGTGTGCAGCGTCAAGGTCAATGGCCGCCCCGGCGCCGCCTGCACCATACGCGCCGCGAGCGGGCTCGAGGTGGAGAGCCATACCGAAGAACTCAACGCCCACCGCAAGACGCTGCTGCAGATGCTGTTCGTGGAGGGCAACCATTTCTGCCCGAGCTGCGAGAAGAGCGGCAATTGCCTGCTGCAGGCCACCGCCTACGCCATGGGCATGGAAGGGCCGCATTTCGAGGAGTTCTACCCCGACCGCCCGGTCGATGCCAGCCACCCCGACATCTTGCTCGATTTCAACCGCTGCATCCTGTGCGAACTGTGCGTGAAGGCCAGTCGGGATGTCGACGGCAAGAACATCTTCGCCATCGGCGGCCGCGGCATCGCGACCCACCTGCTGGTCAACAGCGAGAGCGGCAAGCTGGCCGACACCGCCATGGCGCTGGGCGACCGCGCCGCCGACATCTGCCCGGTGGGCGTGATCCTGC
>JANMYG010000279.1:0-3110 GCA_031381865.1 Betaproteobacteria bacterium
ATCATCGGTTTCGCGCTCGGCGTGTTGCTGGCGGTGGCCTGGCTGATCGGGCGCACACGCCTGGGTCTGTTCGTACGCGGCGTGACGCAGAACCGGCCGATTGCGGCCTGCATGGGTGTCAACACCGCGCGGGTCGACACCTATGCCTTCGCGCTCGGGTCGGGCATCGCCGGGCTGGCCGGCTGCGCCTTGAGCCAGATCGGCAATGTGGGCCCCGACCTGGGGCAGAGTTATATCGTGGACGCCTTCCTGGTGGTGGTGCTTGGCGGCGTGGGGCAGTTGGCCGGTACCGTGTACGCGGCCATGGGCCTGGGCCTGTTGAACAAGTTCCTCGAAGGATGGGCCGGCGCGGTGCTGGCGAAGATCGCCGTGCTGGTGTTCATCATCATCTTCATCCAGAAACGTCCGCAGGGCATTTTTGCGATGAAGGGCAGGAGCGCGGAGGCGTGATGGACAACCAGGCCATGCAGACCATCCTGCTGCCGGCGAAAGCTCCGTTGCTGAGCCGCGCCGGCTGGAGCGCCTTCATCGTCGCGCTGATCGCCGTGTGTGCGGTCGCCCCGCTGCTGAACCTGGTGGTGCCGGTCGGCAGCGTGTTTCACTTGAGCGACTACGCGGTGGCACTGGTCGGCAAGATCATGTGTTACGCCATCTGCGCGCTGGCGATGGACCTGATCTGGGGCTACACCGGCATCCTGAGCCTGGGCCACGGCCTGTTCTTCGCGCTGGGTGGCTACGCCATGGGCATGTACCTGATGCGCCAGATCGGCCGCGAGGGCAACTACAAGAGCGACCTGCCGGACTTCATGGTGTTCCTGGACTGGAAGACCCTGCCCTGGCACTGGAGTTTCAGCGACAGCCTTGTCGCCACGCTGGTGCTCATCGTGGCGGTGCCTGGCGTCGTGGCGTTCGTGTTCGGCTACTTTGCGTTTCGCTCGCGTATCAAGGGCGTCTACTTTTCCATCATCACGCAGGCCATGACCTTTGCCGCGATGCTGCTGTTCTTCCGCAACGAGACCGGCTTCGGTGGCAACAACGGCTTCACCGACTTCAAGCGTATTGCGGGAATCGCCATCGCCACGCCGTCGATGCGCATGGCCCTGTTCGTGTCGACCGGTGTCACCCTGCTGGTCTTCTTTCTGTTCGCGCGCTGGATGGTGGGCGCCAAGTTCGGCCGCGTGTTGCAGGCGATCCGCGACGCCGAGAGCCGCGTGATGTTTTCCGGCTACAACCCGATCGGCTACAAACTCACGATCTGGACCATCTCGGCCGTCATGTGTGGTGTGGCCGGCGCCCTGTACGTGCCGCAGGTGGGCATCATCAACCCGAGCGAAATGAGCCCGGCCAACTCGATCGAGATCGCAATCTGGGCGGCGGTGGGCGGGCGTGCCACGCTGATCGGGCCGATCGTGGGCGCCTTCGTCGTCAACGGTGCCAAGAGCTGGCTGACGGTGGCCTACCCGGAGTTCTGGCTCTATTTCCTGGGCGCCCTGTTCATCGCCGTCACGCTGTTCCTGCCCAACGGCATCGCCGGTCTGGCCAGGAAGTTGAAGAGGGGCGCCCGATGACTCCCGACCTGATGGAAGAGGGCGCCCGCAGGCTGGAAAAGCGCCTGCAGGCCGTCGGAAGCGGCAAGACAGCGTCGGGGGGGCGCGAAGCCGGCTTCTCGCGCCTGGCCGCCGCCGCGGGCGAGGTGGACGTCACCCACGGGCGCATCCTGTACCTGGAAGACGTGAGCGTCAGCTTCGACGGCTTCAAGGCCATCAACAAGTTGTCGCTCGACATTGCGCCAGGGGAACTGCGCTGCGTCATCGGGCCCAATGGCGCCGGCAAGACCACCATGATGGACATCATCACCGGCAAGACGCGGCCCGATGAAGGCACGGCATTCTTCGGCAGCACCATCGACCTGCTGCGTTACACCGAGCCGCAGATCGCGCAGATGGGCATCGGGCGCAAGTTCCAGAAGCCCACCGTGTTCGAGCAGCTCACGGTGTTCGAAAACCTGGAACTGGCGCTCAAGACCGACAAGGGTGTGCAAGCCTCGATGTTCTTCCGGCTCGACTCGGGGCAAAGCGACCGGTTGGCTGAACTGCTGCACACCATCCACCTGGCCGACAGCGTGGGCCGGCTGGCCGGCAATCTGAGCCACGGGCAGAAGCAATGGCTGGAGATCGGCATGTTGCTGATGCAGGACCCGAAACTGCTGTTGCTGGATGAACCGGTGGCCGGCATGACCGACGAGGAAACTGCGCGCACGGCGGAGTTGTTCCTCTCCCTCAAGGGCAAACACTCGCTGATGGTGGTGGAGCACGACATGGGTTTCATCCGCACCATCTCGGAGATCGTCACCGTGTTGTGCGACGGCGCCGTGCTGGCGCAAGGCACGCTGGACCAGGTACAAGCCGACGAACGCGTGATCGAGGTGTACCTTGGAAGGTAAGGCTCTCCCCCGTTACGGCTCACTGCGTGTAGCCGTCTCCCCCCTGCCGGGGGCGACACCAGCGCCCCGGCAAAGCCGGTTGCGCGGTGTCCTCGTCAGCAGCCGCGCGGCGCGATCATCGCGCTTGATGTGCGCTGTCACGGAGCGTCTGAAGTGACGGCCATCCTCGACGTGCAGGACGTGCACCAGTATTACGGCGGCTCGCACATCCTGCGTGGCGTAAGCCTGCAGGCGCACTTGGGCAAGGTCACCGTGCTGCTCGGCCGCAACGGCGTGGGCAAGACCACGCTGCTCAAGTCGCTGATGGGCCTGGTGCCGATCCGCAGCGGCACGATCGAATTCGACGGCCAGCCGATCCAGCGCGCGACGCCGTTCGAGCGCGCCCGCGCCGGCATCGGTTTTGTGCCGCAAGGCCGCGAGATTTTTGCCCGCCTGACGGTGGAAGAAAACTTGCGCATGGGCCTGGCCACCAAAAGCGCCAGCACGCCGATCGACCCCGAACTGTACGAACTGTTCCCGGTGCTCAGGCAGATGCTCGACCGCCGCGGCGGCGACCTGTCCGGCGGCCAGCAACAGCAACTCGCGATCGCGCGCGCCCTGGCCGCGCGCCCCAAGCTGCTGATCCTGGACGAACCCACCGAAGGCATCCAACCCAGCATCATCAAGG
>JANMYG010000298.1:0-3598 GCA_031381865.1 Betaproteobacteria bacterium
TCGAGCTGCACGATGCCGGCAAACTGGCCGGCGAAATTTGCCATCAGGCTGTCGGTCCAGTTGGCACCGTGTGCGGCGGCGGCGTCGGAGATCGCCTGCACCAGGCCGGGTCGGTCCGGACCTACCACTGTGATGACGAGCGCGCTCATGGTGATGCTTCTCCTGGCGTGAATTCAGGCCATCTTACCCCTGCGCCGGTGCCATGCCGCACGCGTGTCGCCGGCGCGGCTCAGGCCTTAGCCATGATCCTGGCCAGCGTTTCGCGCAGCAGGGTCTGGGTGGCTTTTTGCGTCAGCGTGGCCGGCCGCTGCGCGCTGGTCGCCATCGAGATCTGGGTGCGCAGGGCCGGGTTGCGGATCGCCCGCAAGGTGTAGTTGGAAGGCCTGACCGAGCTCAGCACCGCGTTGCGCGACAAGACGGCGCAGCCGGCGCCGTCGGCCACCAGGTCCAGGATCGCCGACACGCCGTCGATCTCGAGCGCCACCCGCGGGCGGCAGCCGATGGCCGCCATCTCGGACTCGACTTGCATGCGGATCGCATTCGGCCGGCTCGGAATCACCAAAGGCAGTTCGGCCAGCGCCTTCAGCGTGATCGACGGCGGGCCGGCCTTGGGCTTGCGCGCCCCGTTGCGCGGCTGTACCAGGAACAGCTCCTCCTGCTGCAACGCGGTGATGTCGAGCTCCGGGCTGGGGCGCACGTTGTACAGCACCGCGATGTCCAGCCGCCCGTTGACCAGGGACTCCTGCATCGCCGTCGACAGGCCTTCGCTGATCGAAATCGTCGCCTCTGGCATCTGCTGGCGAAAGGCGCGCGTGAGCGGGACCGTCAGCATGCGCGCCAGACTGGTGGGCAGGCCGACCGCCACCCGGCCCGCCAGTGCGCCGCGCACGCGCCCGAGTTCCTCGCGTGCACGCTCCACCTGGTGCAGGATGCCGCGGCCGTGCGCCAGCAGCAGCCGGCCCGCCTCGGTGGGCACGGCCCCGCGCCCGTCGCGGGTCAGCAGGTTCTGGCGCAGTTCCACCTCCAGCAGGCGCACCTGGCGGCTCAGGGCCGGCTGGGCGATGCCCAGTGCCGCGGCCGCGCGGGTGAAGCCGCCGAGCTCCGCCACGCGGACAAAATATTCGATCTGTTTGAGGTCCATGCGCGACTGCCTTTGTCGAAATAGCCAAGCCCAGGCCATGCCGTAATGTTATATCTGCTAGTGGGTGCTGCGGCTTCATTTTTTGCGCCCGCGCGACCACAATGCAGGCAACAACTGCCCGAGGAGACAAGCCCCCATGCGTGCACCGCTGATCATCGATTGCCATGGCCACTACACCACCGCGCCCAAGGCGCTGGAAAACTGGCGCAACCGGCAGATCGCCGGCATCCAGGACCCGGCCTCGATGCCCAAAGTGTCGGAATTGAAAATCGGCGACGACGAACTGCGCGAGTCGATCGAGACCAACCAGCTCAAGCTGATGCGCGAGCGCGGCTCGGACCTCACCATCTTCTCGCCGCGCGCGAGTTTCATGGCGCACCACATCGGCGACTTCAACGTGTCTTCCACCTGGGCGGCGATCTGCAACGAGTTGTGTTACCGCGTGTCGCAGCTCTTCCCCGACAACTTCATCGGCGCGGCGATGCTGCCGCAGTCGCCCGGCGTCGACCCGGCGACCTGTATCCCCGAGCTGGAAAAATGCGTCACGCAATACGGCAACGTGGGCATCAACCTCAACCCCGATCCGAGTGGCGGCCACTGGAATTCGCCGCCGCTGAGCGACAGGCACTGGTACCCGATCTACGAGAAGATGGTCGAATACGACATACCGGCCATGGTCCATGTGTCGACCAGCTGCAACCCGTGTTTCCACACCACCGGGGCGCATTACCTCAACGCCGATACCACCGCGTTCATGCAGTGCCTGACGAGCGACCTGTTCAGGCAGTTCCCGACCCTGCGTTTTCTGATCCCGCACGGCGGGGGCGCCGTGCCCTACCACTGGGGCCGCTTTCGCGGCCTGGCGCAGGAGCTCAAGAAGCCGTTGCTCACGGAACACCTGCTGAACAACATCTACTTCGACACCTGCGTCTACCACCAGCCCGGCATCGACCTGCTCAATACCGTGATCCCGGTGAAGAACGTGTTGTTTGCGTCCGAGATGATCGGCGCCGTGCGCGGAATCGACCCGGAGACCGGCAACTACTACGACGACACCAAACGCTACATCGAGGCGTCGAAGATCCTCAGCGACGACGACCGCTTCCAGATCTACGAAGGCAACGCCCGGCGCGTATTTCCGCGCCTGGATGCCGCACTCACAAGCAAAGGAAAATGACCATGGGCATCCCGATGAACAGCCTGGGCATCGTCAAGCGCGGCATCGTGCGCGCCGACAGGGCCGCAGTGGCCGCGTTGTCGAAGTTCGGCGTCGCCACGATCCACGAGGCGATGGGCCGCGTGGGCCTGATGAAACCCTACATGAGACCGATCTACACCGGCGCCAACCTGTGCGGCACCGCCGTGACGGTGTTGCTGCAACCGGGCGACAACTGGATGATGCATGTCGCGGCCGAGCAGTTGCAACCCGGCGACGTGGTGATCGCCGCAGTCACCTCGGACAACGCGGACGGATTTTTCGGCGACCTGCTGGCGACGTCGTTCCGCGCCCGCGGCGCCGTCGGCCTGGTCATCGATGGCGGCGTGCGCGATGTGAAAGACCTCACGTCGATGAACTTTCCGGTGTTCTCCCGGGCGGTCAATGCCAAGGGCACGATCAAGGCCACGCTCGGATCGGTGAATATCCCGGTGGTCTGTGCCGGCGCACAGGTCAACCCCGGCGACGTGGTGATCGCCGACGACGACGGTGTCGTGGTGGTGCCCGCCGCCATCGCGCAGCAGGTGGCCGACGCGGCCGCCGCGCGCGAGGCCAACGAGGCCGAGAAACGCGCCAAGCTCGCCGCCGGCGTGCTCGGACTGGACATATACAACATGCGCGGCCCGCTCGAAAAGGCTGGCCTGCGGTATATCGACTGATGGAATTCACCAAGACCCCAGGCTGGCTCGACTGGACCACCGGGCCCAGCAAACCCCGCTTTCAACTGCCAAACGGCGCCGTGGATGCGCATTGCCACGTGTTCGGCCCCGGCGCGCAGTTCCCCTACGCGCCCGAGCGCAAGTACACACCCTGCGACGCATCGAAGGAGCAGCTGTTCGCGTTGCGCGACCACCTGGGCTTCGACCGGAACGTGATCGTGCAGGCCACCTGCCACGGCAGCGACAACCGGGCCCTGGTCGACGCCCTGCGCGCATCCAGCGGCCAGGCGCGCGGCGTGGCCACGGTCAGCCGCGACGTGACCGACGCGCAGTTGCAGGAGATGCACGCCGCCGGTGTGCGCGGCACGCGTTTCAACTTCGTCAAACGTCTGGCCGACTTCACGCCGCGTGAAGTACTGCTGGAGATTGCCAACCGCATCGCGCCTTTGGGCTGGCATGTGGTGATTTATTTCGAAGCGGTGGACTTGCCCGAGCTGTGGGATTTTTTCACGGCGCTGCCCACTACCGTGGTGGTCGATCACATGGGCCGGCCCGATATAAAAAAGCCGGTCGATGGGCCCG
>JANMYG010000333.1:0-2971 GCA_031381865.1 Betaproteobacteria bacterium
GCGCGCGCACTGGGCGCCGGCATGGCGGCCTGGGGCAGCCTGCTGGACGAGGAGTCGCGGCTGGCGCTATGGAACACGACCCGCTTCACGCTGGCGGCGCTGCTGCTCGCGACCGCCCTGGGCCTGACGCATGCGCTGGTGGCGCGGCGCTCGGTCTGGTTGCGCGCCGCTGCTTTCCTGCCGTTCGTGGTGTCGCCGGTGACGGTCGCGTTGGGTCTGCTGCTGTTGTACCCGGGCTGGAGCGCCAGCATGCTGCTGCTGGTGTCGGCTTATGCGCTGCTCGCGTACCCGTTCGTCGCCAAGTCGCTCGGCGCCGCGCTCGACAGCCTGCCCGAACACCTGTTGCAGGCCGCGCGCACGCTCGGGGCCACACCGTGGCGCATGTTCTGGCGCGTGACGCTGCCGCTGGTGACACCTTCGCTGCGCCGGGGCATGGCCTTTGCGGCCGCCACGGCGCTGGGCGAGTTCGCCGTGACGTTGTTCCTGTCGCGCCCCGAGTGGAGCACGCTGACGACGCTGATCTACCAGCGCCTGGGCCGACCGGGCGCCGCCAACCGCGACGCCGCAATGGTGCTGGCGGCGGTGCTGATGCTGCTGGCGCTGGCCGCATTCCTGCTGATCGAGGCGCCGCCGTGGCGCGCCGACCGGCGCAGCGCCGGGGCGGCGAAGGAACTCCCCCATGCTTGAACTCAAGGCGCTGTGCAAGACCTTTCACGACCCCGCCGGCGGCCACTGGTTGCTGGCCGACCGGCTGGACCTGGTGGTGCAGCGCGGGCAGACCGTGGCGGTGCTGGGCCCGTCGGGAAGCGGCAAGAGCACGCTGCTCAAGATGGTCGCCGGGCTCGAGCCGATGGACGCCGGCAGCGTCTGGTTCGATGGCGCCGACCTGGCCGGCGTGCCGCCCGAGCGCCGTGGCTTTGCGCTGATGTTCCAGGACTTCGCGCTGTTCCCGCACCTCGACGTGCTCGACAACGTGGCTTTCGGCCTGGTGGAGCAGGGCGTGCCGCGCGCCGGCGCGCGCGGGCGTGCGCGCCAGATGTTGTCGGTGTTCGGCCTGGCCGCGCATGCGCACCACAAGGTCTGGAAGCTGTCGGGCGGTGAGCAGCAGCGCGTGGCGCTGGCGCGCGCACTGATCACGGCGCCGCGCCTGCTGCTGCTCGACGAACC
Organism: Betaproteobacteria bacterium; assembly: GCA_031381865.1. Classification (GTDB taxonomy): domain Bacteria; phylum Pseudomonadota; class Gammaproteobacteria; order Burkholderiales; family Burkholderiaceae_C; genus CAISIP01. The sequence continues at coordinate 1,168 of JANMYG010000333.1, forward strand.
GTTCTCGGCCCTGGACGCCGAGCTGCGCGCCAGCCTGCGCGAAGAGTTCGCGCAACGCATCGCCGCGTCGGCCATCACGACGGTGCTGGTGACGCACGACGAAACCGAAGCGCGCGTGTTCGCGCAGCGTGGGTTCAGGCTGGTGGCGGGGCGCCTGCAGGAATTGTGGTGAGGCACTGCCCGGCCGCGCAGCGGGCGACCGTTGGCACGGAGCCGGTCGACGGGCAGGTGCCAAAGGGCGTTCGCCCGAACTGATCGGTTCCGGCTGCGCCGCCCGCAGCCCCGGGGCCCGTTGCGTTGCGCCGGGACGGACGATTTCCTTCCCTGCATTCTTGGGCACGCGGCATCTGCGCCATTGCCGTTGCCGTAGGCGCTGGCGTTGCCGTTGGCGGTCGCGCGGCGGCGGCGGCCCGGTGGCCACTGTTATCCTCGTTGCGCATGTCCAGCAGCAGTTTCTCCGACCTCACGCGGCAACGCGATTTCATGCGGCTGTGGACGGCAAGGCTCTTCGGCACGGCCGGCAACCAGATGCTGATGGTGGCGATCGGCTGGCAGATGTACGACCTGACCGGCAACGCGTGGGACCTGGGCCTGGTGGGGCTGTACCAGTTCGTCCCGGCGCTGCTGTTCACCTTGGTGGCCGGCCACACGGCGGACCTGGTGCACCGGGGCCGCATCATCGCCGTGTGCCTGGCCGCGCAAGCCCTGGTGGCCGGCCTGGTGGTGGCGGCGACGCTGGGCCTGGCGGCGCCGGGCCCGTGGGTGACGCGCGGACTGCTGCTCGGTGTGTCGGTGGCTCTCGGTGTGGCGCGGGCGTTCCAGATGCCGGCGCACCAGTCGGTGACACCGATGTTGCTGCCCGCCGCGATGTTGCCGCGCGGCATGGCTTTCAGCTCGGCCGGAATCCAGGCTGCCATCATCGGCGGTCCGGCGCTGGGCGGGTTGTTGTTCGTGCTCGGCGCCAGTGCCGTCTACATGAGCTGCGCGCTGGCCTTCGCCGTGGCCGGTGGCCTGGTGCTGCGGCTGGCCTACGTGCACCTGCCGCGCAAGAGCGAGCCGGTGTCGCTGCGCACGCTGCTGGCCGGCGTGGTGTTCGTGTGGGAGCGCAAGGTGCTGCTGGGCGCCGTGTCGCTGGACTTGTTCGCGGTGCTGCTGGGCGGCGCCACCGCGCTGCTGCCGATGTTCGCCCGCGACATCCTGTTGGTCGGCCCGTGGGGCCTGGGCCTGCTGCGTGGCGCACCGGCCGTCGGCGCGTTGTGCATGTCGGTCGTGCTGACCCGCTGGCCCTTGCGCCGGCGGGTCGGCCGCACGCTGCTGCTGTCGGTGGCGTTGTTCGGCTTGTGCATGGTCGTGTTCGGGTTGTCCACCAGCTTCGTGTTGTCGCTGCTGGTGCTTGCGGTGTCGGGCGGTGCCGACACCGTCAGCGTCGTCGTGCGCCAGACCCTGGTGCAGCTGGAGACGCCCGACGCCATGCGCGGGCGCGTCAGCGCCGTGAATTCGGTGTTCATCGGTGCCAGCAACCAGCTCGGCGAGTTCGAATCCGGCGCCACGGCCGCGCTGCTGGGTCCGGTCGGATCGGTGGTGCTGGGCGGCATCGGCACCTTGCTGGTCGCCGCCCTGTGGACCCGGTCGTTCCCGTCCCTGGCGCGGCGCGACCGCCTGGAGCGCGGCTGAAGGCGTGGTGGTGGGCAGGGCAGGGCTGCTGGTTCGGAGCGCGCCAAACCGATGCGGGCGCGCATGTCTGCAGCGAACGGGCGCAACCAGCCGACACGCCCGACTTGCGTGGAGCGTGCCGACGCCGTCA
>JANMYG010000340.1:0-5077 GCA_031381865.1 Betaproteobacteria bacterium
AACCCCGATTTTCTCGACGCCAAGGGCGGCCTGCTGGGTGGCGGCAACATGGCGGCAATTCACCTTTCCAACGCGGTCGGCGGCAACATCTTCCTCGGCTTCATCTCGGCGGTGGCGTTCGCGACCATCCTCGCCGTGGTGGCGGGCCTGACCTTGTCCGGTGCGTCCGCGGTGTCGCACGACCTGTACGCCACCGTCATCAAGAACGGCAATGCCGACAGCGCGTCCGAATTGCGGGTCTCGAAAATGACCACCATTGCGCTGGGCATCCTGGCGGTGGTGCTGGGAATCGTATTCGAGAAGCAGAACATCGCATTCATGGTGTCGTTGGCATTCGCCATTGCCGCGTCGGCCAACTTCCCGGTGCTGTTCATGTCGGTGTTGTGGAAGGACTGCACCACCAAGGGCGCGGTGATCGGCGGTTTCCTCGGCCTGATTTCGTCGGTCGCCCTGACGGTGGTATCGCCATCGGTCTGGGAAGTGACTCTCGGCAACCCGAAGGGTTCGGCGCTGTTCCCCTACACCTCGCCGGCCCTGTTCTCGATGACCATCGGATTCGTCGGCATCTGGCTGTTCTCGATCCTCGATCGCAGCCAGCAGGCCAAACTGGACCGGGCAGGTTTCCTGGCGCAGCAGGTGCGCTCCGAGACCGGCATCGGCGCGTCGGGGGCCTCCGGCCACTAGCCGCGCACCCGCGCGCCAGCGGTGCCCCCGGCGGGGGCATCGTGCGCTAAGCTGCAAGGACTGCGGATCATATCGTCCGCAGTCCTTTCTTTATTGGACAGCGCTTTGGCTACGTTATCGCAGGATCCAGCACCTTGCCGCACGCATTCCGATTTGACCTGAGGCCATTCGACAGCCTCACGGCGCCGCAGCGCGAACGGGTGGCCGATGCGTCGAGCCTGGCCGAATTCGCGAGCGGGCAGGTCATCCTCACGCCCGAGACCGATCCGGCGCATTTGTATGTGTTGCAAACCGGTCACGTCGAACTGGTGGAAGCGGGCGAGGTGGTCGCCGTCTATGGCCCGCAGGATCTGTGTGCCGTGCGCGCCGTGATGGCCGGCCGGTGCAGCGGAACCCTGCAGGCGATGGACGCAGTGCAGGCCTGGCAGATACCGAAGGCCACGGTCCAGGGCCTGGTAGCCGACAACGCAGGCTTCGCCACGCTGCTGTTCGCCGACGTGGCGCGGCGCCTGGCGGCGACGGCACAGAACGGCAACGACCGCGAAGTCCTGTCGCTGATGATGGCGCGCGTAGGCGACGCCTACATCCGCAAGCCGCATTTCGTGGATGGCTCGCTCGACATCGTTTCGGTCTGCCGGCTGCTGGCCGAGCAGGGGCGCACCAACACGCTGGTGCGTGACAACACCGGCGGGGTGGAGCGCATCGGCATGTTCACCACCACCGACCTGCGCGACGCGCTGCTGCAGCCGGTTCCGCCCGGCCAGCTCGCGGTGGCGCGGGTGGCGCAATTCGAACTCGTCAGCGTGCCCAGCGATGCCGCGCTGTACGAAGCGCTGCTGGTCATGATCCGCCATCGCGTGCACCGGGTGCTGGTGATGGACGGCGGCGCCGTCGTCGGTGTGCTGAGCCAGCTCGACCTGATGGGGTTCGTCTCCAACCACTCGCACCTGATCGCGCTGCAGGTGGCCCAGGCCGGCTCGGTCGGGGAACTGCGTACGGCCGCACTGCAGATGGACGAGCTGATCGCGGTGCTGCACAGTGGCGGCGTCAAGATCGATGTCATCGCCTCGCTGGTCAGCGAGCTCAACAGCCAGATTTTCGCCCGCCTCTGGTCGCTGCTGGCGCCCCCGGAACTGATCAGCAACAGCTGCCTGGTGGTGATGGGCAGCGAAGGCCGGGGCGAGCAGATCCTCAAGACCGACCAGGACAATGCGCTGCTGCTGCGCGACGGCTACCACTGCGCGCAACTGGAACAGATCACGCAGCAGTTCAGCCAGGCCCTGCTCGAATTCGGTTACCCGAGTTGTCCCGGCGACATCATGGTCACCAATGCGCTGTGGCGCCAGCCGCTGGCGGCATTCAAGAGCACGCTGCAGCAGTGGCTGTATGGCGACGCACCGGAAGCCTCGCTGCACCTGGCAATTTTCATGGACGCCAAGGCGGTGGCCGGTGATGCCGACCTGCTGCGCCAGGCCCGGGCGCACATGCACGCCATCGCCACTTCCAGCGATGCGTCGCAGGCCCGTTTCGTCGCGGCCATCGAGCAATTCAGCGAGCCCGGCGGATGGTGGTCGCGGCTGACCGGCCAGCGCGGCCGCGACGAACCGGTGTTCGACCTCAAGAAACTGGGCACCTTCCCGATCGTGCATGGCGTGCGGGCGCTGGCCCTGCAATACCGCCTGGCCGAGGTCAGCACCACCGAACGGATCCGCATCCTGGTCAACCAGAACCACCTGGCCCCCGAGCTGGCGCGCGACCTGGTGGATGCGCTGCATTTCCTCATGGGGCTCAAGCTCAGGCACAACCTGCGCCAGCGCCAGTTGCGCCAACCGATCGACAACCTGGTGCGGCTGTCCGCATTTGGCACGCTGGAGCGCGACCTGCTGAAGGATTCATTGGCCATCATCAAACGCTTCAAGCAGTTTTTGCGGCAGCATTTCAAGCTCGAAGCCTTATGAAACCCGACCCGGACCCCAACTCCAGCGCCGCGCGCACGGCCCGGGCCACCATGGCAGTCCGGCCATGCTGAAAGGGCTCGGCAGCCAACGGCTGGTGGCCCTGTTTTTTGGCGCCGCGGTGTTGCTCAACTTTCCGCTGCTGGCATTGTGGAACCTGGACGCCACCGTGTTCGGCCTGCCGCTGTTCCCGAGCGCGCTGTTCGCGTTGTGGGGCCTGCTCATCGCCGCCCTGGCCTGGCTGCTCGAACACTCCGACGGCTGATAACATGTTGCCGGCGCCACTCGTGGTCGGGGTCTCGTTCGCGTACCTGCTGCTGCTGTTCGCCGTGGCCAGCCTGGGCGACCGGCGCGCGATGCAGGGGCGCTCGGTCATCGGCAACGCCTGGGTCTATGCCCTGTCCTTGGCCGTCTACTGCACCGCCTGGACCTACTTCGGAAGCGTGGGCCGCGCGGCCAGCGCGGGCGTCTGGTTCCTGCCGATCTACCTCGGTCCGACCCTGGCCATGGTGCTGGCGTGGATGGTGGTGCGCAAGATGATCCGCATCTCCAAGACCTACCGCATCACGTCGATCGCCGACTTCATCGGCAGCCGTTACGGCAAGAGCCCGCTGCTGGCGGGTCTGGTGACGCTGATCACCGTCATCGGCATCGTGCCCTACATCGCATTGCAGCTCAAGGCGGTCTCGGTCGGCTATGGCGTGCTGACCACGCCGCTGGGCCAGTCGCTCGCGCGCCACGGCAACTGGTGGGCCGACAACACCCTGTATTTCGCGCTCGCGCTGGCCGCCTTCACCGTCGTGTTCGGCGCCCGGCGCCTGGACGCCTCGGAGCGTCACGAAGGCATGGTGGCGGCGATCGCTTTCGAATCGGTCGTCAAGCTGCTGGCCTTCTTGGCGGTGGGCCTGTTTGTCACCTACGGCCTGTTCGACGGCATGGCCGACATCTTTTCGCGCGCGCGCGCCGTGCCTGCGCTGTCCAGCTTGTTGGGCAGCGAGCAGGGGCAGCCGTTTGCCTACGGCCAATGGTTCTCGCTCACCGTGCTGGCGATGTTGTCGGTGGTTTTCCTGCCGCGCCAGTTCCAGGTCATGGTGGTGGAAAACGTCGACGAGCGGCACCTGCGCCGCGCGGCCTGGGTGTTTCCCGCCTACCTGTTGTTGATCAACCTGTTCGTGCTGCCGATCGCCCTCGGTGGCCTGCTGCTGTTCGGCGCCGGCAAGATGGACCCGGAAGCCTTCGTGTTGTCGCTGCCGCTGGCCCTCGGCCAGCCGGTGCTGGCGCTGCTGGCCTTCGTGGGCGGCTTGTCCGCCGCCACCGGCATGGTGATCGTCGAGGCGATCGCGGTGTCGGGCATGGTGTGCAACGACCTGGTGATGCCGTTGTTGCTGCGCACACGGCGCTTCGGGGCGCGCGCCGGCGGCGACCTGACGCGGCTGCTGCTGGGCATCCGGCGCATCGCCATCTTTGCGATCCTGCTGCTGGGCTACATCTATTTCCATCTGGCCGGCGAGGCTTATGCGCTGGTCAGCATCGGCCTGATCAGTTTCGCCGCGGTGGCGCAGTTCGCCCCGGCGATGCTGGGCGGCATGTACTGGCGCGGCGGCACGCGCCAGGGCGCGCAGGCCGGCCTGTTGCTGGGTTTCGCACTGTGGTCCTATACCCTGATGCTGCCGTCGATCGCCAAGTCGGGCTGGCTGGCGGCAGATTTCCTGCACCATGGGCCATGGGGCATTGCGTGGCTCAAGCCCGAGCAGTTCCTGGGCCTGGGCGGGCTCGACAACCTGACCCACTCCCTGTTCTGGAGCCTGGCCGCCAACGTGGCTGCGTACGTGGTGCTGTCGCTGCGCCGCGGACCCTCGGCCGCGGAGGCCAGCCAGGCTCTGCTGTTCGTGGACGTGTTCCAGCGCACCAAGGCAACCGGGCCGGTATTCTGGCGCGGGCGTGCCAGCGTGCAGGACCTGCTGACCCTGGTCGGGCGCTTCATGGGCGCGGACAGCGCGCGCCGCCTGTTTGGCGACTACGCGCGCCAGACCGGCGTCCGGCAGATCGACCAGATCACGCCCGACGCACAACTGGTGCAATACGTGGAGACCCAGCTGGCCGGCGCCATCGGCAGCGCATCGGCGCGCGTGATGGTGGCCTCGGTGTCGGAAGAGGAGGCGCTGGCCCTGGACGACGTGCTGCAGATCCTCGACGAGGCGTCGCAACTGCGCGCCCACTCGATCGAGATGGAGCAGAAATCGCGCTCGCTGGAGCGCGCGACCGCCGAACTGCGCAGCGCCAACGAGCAGCTCAAGAGCCTGGACCGCCTCAAGGACGACTTCATGTCGTCCGTGACGCACGAATTGCGCACGCCGCTGACGTCGATCCGCGCCTTCGCCGAGTTGATGGCCGACGACGCGGACATGCCCACGGCGCAGCGCCAGCAGTTCCTCGGC
>JANMYG010000361.1:0-7825 GCA_031381865.1 Betaproteobacteria bacterium
AGCGCGAGCACTTCGGCCTTGTTGGGCAGGCGCGCGTCGTGCCGGGGCACGGTGAACATCAGCCGCTGGGTGCCGAAGTAGTCGCTGTAGGCCGCGCCCTCGCTGTAATCGCGCTGGTGCCCGGTATCGAGCGACAACACCCGGGTCTCGGGGTGGCGCGTGCGCCATTCCTTCCAGGTGGTGGTCACTACGTACAGCGCCGCGAGCTCGATGCCCTTGCCCGCCAGCGGCCCGACCACGGGCGCCCCGGTCAGCGTGGACCAGAGCGATTTCGTGGCATGGTCGTACATCAGCTTGTTGGAACGGTAGAGGAAGCCGCTCGTGCCGAGCTCGTGCTGCACCCCGCCGACCGTAGCGTCGTACAACACCAGCGCGCCGCACAAGGTGCAGTAGACGCCGGCCAGTTCGCGCCCGCCGATGCGGTCCTTGAACATCTCGTGCCACGCCAGGATACGTTTGGGGTAGGCGCGCACGTCGCCGTTGATCGCGACACCGAACACGATGTTGTCGTCCTGCAACCAGCCGGCCTCGCGCGCGCTGATCATCTTCGGGTTCTTCAATGGCGGTATGCCGTCGCGGCGCACGCCACCCCAGCGGATTTCGTCCAGCCGGATGAGCGCAGCGGGCCGCCCGGCGAAATACTCCCTGAATCGCGGATCGATCGGCTCGTACAGGCGCGCCTTGAACTCGGCGTAGTCCGGGTGCAGCGGTCGGTCCGCGGACCACCACCATTCGTACCAGGCGTCGACGTCGCCATTGAAGCCGCGCCCGGTGGTTTTTTCGATCAGTGCCACCAGCCGTGCCAGCACACTCCGGTTCGGTACGTAGTGCAGCATCTCCATCAGCAGCGCAACCGAAGACAGATGCCAGTCGGCCTCGATGCGCGCCAGCGCGGCGAGCGCACGGGCCTCGTCGTTGCCGGCCACGGCCATGAAGACCTCCAGCGGCACAAAGCCCCGGCGCTGGACTGCTGGCCTGGATTCCTGCGCCGGTTTTTCCCCGGCCGGCGCGGCCAGCGCCGCGCTCGCGCCAAACGCCAGCGCCATCGACAGGCAACACAGTTCGCGGGTCCAGGCCTTGGTCATGAGGTCATCAGGTCATCAGGTCGCGTAACGCAGATCCGCGCATCGAACAGACTTGTCCGGAGTCAGGAATCGACGCGCAGCGCCAGGCCCTGGAACACGAACGGCCCGCCGGGGCGCCCGCTGGGCGAGCCGCCGCCCGGTTCGACGCTGACCCCGATAACAACCGCACCCGATAGCGCGCTCGCCGCCGCGGCCGGTATGTCGAGCAACTGGTTCTCGTCGCCGCTGACCAGACCCAGCGACACCGGCGCGGCACCCGCGCCAGGTAACACCCATGCCTGCCACGAGGTCCCCGCGGGCATCTCCGGATGCGCCAGGATTCGCAGCGCCAGTTGCCGCCGGGCCACCTGCGCCGGTGTCCAGGAAACCAGGATGGCAGGCTGCGCGTGTTTGTCATTGAGCACCGCGACCATGACGAACGCGGGCGCGCGCGGAGGTGCCGTGGCAATGAACAGCAATAACGCCAGTGCCGCCGCGGCCAGGCCGCCGGCGCTGAGGCGCGCGAACCAGCGGCGCCAACTCCGGCGCGGCGCGCCATGGGCCGAAATACGCGCATGGATCGCGCGCCAGACCCGCGCCGGCGCCTCGACCGGTGGCGCGCGCATCACCAGCGGAAACATCCGCTCCTCCCATTGCGCGACTTTGGCGCGCAGACCAGGGTCGAGCCGCATCAACGCCAGCAGCCGGTTGCGCGCCGCGCCGCGCAGGTTGCCGAGCGCGAACTCGGCCGCCAGGCGGTCCTGCAGTTGTTCGTTCTGGTAACGCATGGTGGCAGGCAGCGGTCAGCGGACCGGGTCGGTTCGATCGCCGGCCAGTGGCGGCGCAGCGCGCAAAAGCACCTGCAGAACGCGGCGTGGCGCGGCCGGGGGCGGGCGAGTGGCGGTGAATTTCACGGATTCGTCCTACGAAGTTGTTCCGGCCAAACAGGAGCCCAACCGCACCAGGCCGCGGCGCACCCAGGCCTTCACCGTCCCCAGCGGCTGGCGCAGGTGGCGCGCCAGGTCGCTGTGGCTCAAGCCGTGGAAGAACACCAGTACCAGGCTCTGGCGCTCGCGCCCGTCGAGGGCGGCCAGACAGGCGTTGATGCGTTCGGCATGGCGCGCGTATTGCGCCAGCTCGGCGCCATCACCGGTGTCGTGGTCGTGCGCCGCGGCGTCGGCCAGATCGAGATCCGCGACCTGTGCGTGTATCCGTTCGAAACCGTCGGGCCGTGACGGATGGATCCAGTCGAGCGCCTGATTGCGCACGATCCGGATCAGCCAGGTCATCGCCGCGCCTTTGTTGCGGTCGTACCGGGCTGCATGGCGCCAGGCCGAGATGAAGCTCTCCTGCAGCACCTCTTCCGCCCAGTCGCGCCGCTTCAAGATGCGCAACGCCATGCCGAACAACACACCCGAGGTCGCCTTGTACAGGCGCTGGAAGGCGCGCTGGTCGCCACGCGCGCTGGCAGCGATCAGGTCTGCCAGCAGGTCACCATGCGGCGCGCCACCGGTAGCCGGCGTTGACGCGCCCGGGCGTGGCAGCGCGCCCGGTTCGCCCGGGCGCGCGCCAATGCCTGTGGCTGCGACTTTCACACCGTGACGGTAGTGGGCGACGCGGGCGCCGCTGGCCGTGGCGACGTCATCGCATGCGGCGCACGGTGATCAGTGCGACCGGGTTGCGCCAGTCACGCGTGGCGGCGGGCAAGTTGCCGATGCCGTGGATGCCGGAGTGGATGTGCACAAAACCCTCGCCTCCGCCGGGCGCCCCACCGCCACCGGAGCCGCCGCATTCGGTGAAGAACGGGCCCGGGATCGAGACACACAACTCGTCGTTGCGCTCGCTGCCCGCATCGTAGGCCGGCGCCAAGAAGCTCACGCTGTCGTTGCCGCGCGGCAAAGGAACACCATTCAACGCAACGAAGGCGTCGTTGGTCGGAATCAGCATGGCGGCGACGCTCAGCATGCCGAAGCCGCGCCGGCCATCGACGACCAGCGTCACCGACGCCCCCGGGTTGGTCAAGCCGCTGCCGGTGACGACCTGCCCGGTGCCGGGCATTGCCGTGAGTGCAGCGCTGAGCGGGCCGGTGTTGCCTTCCTCGGCCAGGGTGGCCAGTTCGCCACTGGCGGGTTTGCCCAGCGTGAACAGTTTCACGCTCGGCTTGTGGCTGGCGACCAGCAGCGGCGTGAACTGCTGCCCCCGCGTGAGGTTGGTGATGGTCACTTCGAAGCGGCCACCGTCGTCTTCGTCGGCCCAGGCAGGGCCCGTGGCGGCGAGGCTGAGGCAAGCTGCCACCGAGAGTGACAACGGGATGAGGCGAAATTTCATGGGGTACTCCTGTGCCGAAGGGGAAAAGGGACGCCCCAGGCGCGTGCGGCACACGGCTCGGGCACAGTATCTACCGCGCGCGCCGCGTTTTGGACGCATTTGCGGAGCAAACCCATGGTCACGTCGGGGTGATTGCACCGTACGTGCTGGTTGCGCTGCCCCGCCATCCCCGCACCGCAAGGCGGCAGTCGTCTGCGCGCCACCATGAATGAAAGTCGACTCTGCACCGCGTGGAAACGAGGCGGTTGCGACCTCGTCACCGCCTGCGCGGACGGGTTGCACGGCGACATACCCAGCCTGCGGCAACCGCTGCAGCCGAACGTCGTGCGGCTGGTGCCGGGCCTGCCCGGCGCGCCCGCCATCGCGGCGATCTCGTTGTTCCGGAGCGGACATTTTTCGCCGGCATCACGTACCATTCCGCAATGCTGCGCATGGCCTGCTGCAATGCAATCCGACGCGCCGCCACAACAGCGAGGTAATGGCAGCCATGCCGGCCGGCCGGGTGTCTACCGACAGTTGCTGCGGGCAGCGGCCGGCGGCCGGGTTGGCTGGTTCCCCCGAAGGACAAAGGAGTTCTTGTATGACCATAGAAGTCGCGAGCGGCAAAGACGCCACGATCCATTTCGACGCAGCGCGGTGCATCCATTCGCGCCACTGTGTGTTGTCGCACCCCGATGTGTTTGTGCCCAACGTCCAGGGCGCCTGGATCCATCCGGATGCCCAGCCGGTCGAAGAGTTGATGCATATCGCCAAGAGTTGCCCCTCGGGCGCGATCAGTGTGACGCGCAACGCGCATTCCGCTGCGGGCGCGGCCGACTCCAACACGCCACCGATCGTGAATACCGTGCGCGTGCGCGAAAACGGCCCGCTGGCCGTCGAGGCCGAACTGCTGATCGGCGGCCAGCCGCAGCCGGTTCCACGCGCCACCTTGTGCCGCTGCGGGCAGTCGGCCAACAAGCCCTATTGCGATGGCAGCCACACCGCGGCGCATTTCACGGCCACAGGTGAACCGGCTGTTTCCAGCTTCGACGCCTTGCCGGTGCGCAACGGGCCGCTGAACGTGGCACCGATCCGCAACGGGCCCTTGCGCGTGGTCGGCAATCTGGAGCTGGTGAGCGGCACCGGGCGCACCTGCAACAAGCTCGGCGAGGCCTACCTGTGCCGCTGCGGCCATTCGAACAACAAGCCGTATTGCGACGGCAGCCACAAGGCCGCCGGCTTTCTGGCCGACTGAGCTTCCCCACAATTGGCGCGATGAACCCCAGCGTAACGCCACGCGCGTCCCCATGGCGTCGCCACGCGGCCGGCACATGCGCCAGAGCGATCCCGCTCCGGCGTTCCCGCTCCGGCTTGCAGTACGGCGGCACTCTGCGCTAAGCTGAATACCCCACGCACCACAGGAGTCCGGGCATGACACGCTGTTCTTGGTTGCCGTTTCTCCGCTGCGCCTGGGCCTGTGCCTCGGCCCTGACCCTCGCCCTGGTCGCCGCGGTGCCCGCCACCGCCGCGGGTCCGCTCGACCGCCAGCAGGCGCTGCAGGCCCTCGGCCATGCCGACCCCCTGCACCGCCTGGAGGCCATGGTCCGCCTGGCCGACATCGGAACCGCCGCCGACGCCGACGCCCTGATGCCGCGTCTGCAGGACGCGGACCCGACCTTGCGCCAGGCCGCGGTGGCGATCGTCTGGCGGCTGTGGGGCCGCTCGGGTGATGCCGCCATCGACGCGCGCTACCAGCAGGGCATGCAGTTGATGCAGTCGGGCGAACTGCCCAAGGCGGTGCTGGTGTTCACCGACATCATCACGCGGCGCCCCGCCTTCGCCGAAGCCTGGAACAAACGCGCGACCATCTACTACATGATGGACCTGTACGAACTGTCGATGAAAGACTGCGACGAAGTACTCAAGCGCGTTCCCAACCATTTCGGCGCGTTGTCGGGCTACGCGCAAATGCTGGCCGAGCGTGACCAACCCGAGCGCGCACTGGAGTACCTGGAGCGCGCCTATCGGGTCAATCCGGGCATTGGCAACGCCGAACCGGCAATCGAGGACCTGCGCCGGCGCATCGAGCTCAAGCGCAAAAAATCGACCTGATGGCCGAACGCTGGACCGCGGGCGCGAGCTGCTCCAGCAAACCGGCATGGCCGTCACCGAGATCACCGTGGCCTGCGGCTTCGGTTCTTCATCCTACTTTTCGCGCGCCTACCGCGCGAAGTTCGGGAGCAGCCCGAAGGGTGACCGGATCGAAGCGCGCACGACCGCCGCGGCGCGGGCGCATTGAATTGCCTGTCACGCTCTGGGCCCATGCCGCGCTCGCACCACCACCGTTTCGCGCAACCTCGCGGCGTCCTCGCCCGTCGCCGCGCGACAACCACCACCCCGCTGGCACCGCATCAGAAGGTCTCGGTATGGCCGTCGACCGTGATGTCCTGGCCCGAGATGCGCGCGCCGCCTTCGCATGTGAGAAACAGGATGGTATTGGCAATATCCTGCGGCGAGACGAAGGTCTTGAGCGACACGCCGTCGGTCATGCGCGCGCGCACGGCCTGCGCACTCTCGCCGGTCTTGGCCGCCTCGGCGGCGATCACGCGCTCGATGCGCTCGCCCGACACCGAACCCGGGCAGATGCAGTTGACGCGCACACCGTGCGGCCCCAGTTCCTGTGCCAGCGTGCGCGTCAGGCCCCGGATCGCCCACTTGGCGGCCGCGTACGGCGCGCGGCGCGGAAACCCGAACAGGCCGGCCGTGGACGACAGGTTGACGATCGATCCCGAACCTTGCCCGCGCATGAGCGGCGCGGCCCGCCGCGCGCACAGGAACACGCTGTCGAGGTTGACCGCAAGGCACCGGCGCCAGTCGCCGAAGGCCATGTCCTCGACCAGCGCGGTCGGTCCGGCAATGCCGGCGTTGTTGACCAGGATGTCGAGGCCGCCCAGCGCCGCCACGGCGTGTTCGAACAGCGAGCCCACCTGCGCCTCGTCGGAAACGTCGCATACCATGCCGGACAAACCCGGCCGCGCCTGCAGCGTGCTGGCCAGTTCGCCCGCATCGACGTCACAGATGAACACCCTGGCCCCGGCCTGCACGAACGCCACTGCGGTCGCCAGGCCGATGCCGCTGGCGGCGGCCGTGACCAGCACGCGCTGCCCGACGTGGGTCTGCGCGGCCGGTTGCGTCGAACCGGCCATGGTGGAAATATCGGACACTGGTTCTGCTCCTGTTTCACGCACTGTAGTGCGCACTATTGATCTTTCGCAAATTGATGACAAGTCAATGTCCGTTCGCCCTGAGCCTGTCGAAGGGAGCCTGTCGAAGGAAGCCTGTCGAAGGGAGCCTGTCGAAGGGCTCAGGGCGAACGGTGTCTTGAATATCGAAAACCTCAATAATGCAGGCCGTCGGTGCTGCGACGACATTTTGATGACCGCAAGCGACCTGTGCCCAGGGGGTGATCCCCACCGCAACACCAACCATCCACAACCGAAACCCGCACCATGACCGACATGTCCAGCAAGTTCACCGAACCCGCACGCGTTATCGACATCGTCCACCGCACCGACGTGCTCGTCGTCGGCTCCGGCCCCGGTGGCCTGGCCGCGGCGCTGGCCGCGTCGCGTGCCGGCGCCGCCGTGACGCTGGTGGAGCGTTTCGGCTGTTTCGGCGGCAACCTCACGGTGGTGGGCGTCGAGGGTTTTGCCTGGTACCGCCACGAACAGACGGTCGAGGCGCACGGCATCGGCTGGGAGTTCGAGCAACGCGCCAAGGCCATGGGGGCCGCCGTTCCGGAAAGCCAGTCGCTGTCGTACGAAATCGACTCCGAGGGCTTCAAGCTGGTGGCCGACCGGCTGGTCGAAGAGGCCGGCATGCACGCCATGCTGCACCGCCTGTTCGTGGCGCCGATCATGGATGGCGACACCATCACCGGCATCATCGTCGAGTCCAAGGCCGGCCGCGAGGCGATCATGGCCAAACGCGTGATCGATGCCACCGGCGACGCCGACGTGGCGCACCGCGCCGGCGTGCCCACGGTCAAGACGCCGGTCGAGCAGATGCAGGCGGCGTCGGTCATGTTCCATCTGGCGGGGGTGGACAAGCAGGCCTTCCTGGCCGGCGTGCGCGCCGACCCGCAGACCTACAAGGACTGGTCCACCGGCGAATGGGAGATCGAGACCTCGGGCAAGGAGGACGCGCTGTTCTCGCCTTTCCTCGCAAAACCGTTCGCCCAGGCGATCCGCGACGGCGTGATCCCGAAGCACCTGAACACGATCGCCGGCACCTGGGGCGCGATGCACGACACGGGCGAACTCACCTACATGAACCTGGTGCACCTGGCCGGCTGCGACGGCACCGACCCCGACAGCCTGACAAAATTCGAGATCGAGGGCCGGCGCCAGGCGATGCTGGCGATCGAGGCGCTGCGCCGTTACACGCCCGGCTGC
>JANMYG010000849.1:0-3297 GCA_031381865.1 Betaproteobacteria bacterium
GGGAGATCGCCAAGCGCGGCAAGGACCCGCTTGCGGGTGCGCTGCGACTGGGCGTGATCTACACGATTGCGCCGTATCTGCTGCCCGAACTGGTCAGGAACGTGATCGCGCGCACGCCGCAGATGCCGCTGATGCTGCAGGAGAACTTCACCGTCAAGCTGCTCGAAATGCTGCGGACCGGAGAACTCGACTGCGCGATCCTGGCCGAGCCGTTTCCGGACACCGGGCTGGCGATGGCTGCGCTGTACGACGAGCCCTTCGTGGCGGCGGTGCCGAGCACCCATGCCCTGGCCCGGCTCGAATCGGTGACGGCCGAGCAGCTCAAGTCGGAGACCCTGCTGCTGCTGGGCACCGGACACTGTTTTCGCGACCATGTGCTCGAAGTCTGCCCGGAGTTCGCGCGTTTTTCCAGCAATGCAGGAGGCATCCGCAAGAGCTTCGAGGGCTCGTCGCTGGAAACCATCAAACACATGGTCGCCGCCGGGATGGGCGTGACGCTGGTGCCGCGGCTCGGTGTGCCGGCCGGCGCGCTGGACCCGAAACCCAAACGCCGCCGGGAGCCGGAGCAGTATGTGCGCTACATCCCGATCACCGACGAGGCGGGTGGCCCGCCGCCCACGCGCCGGGTGGTGTTGGCGTGGCGGCGCAGTTTTACCCGTTACGAGGCCATCGCCGCGCTGCGCAATGCGGTCTACGCCTGCGAACTGCCGGGTGTCAAGCGCCTGTCCTGACCTCGATGACTGATGCAACCACGGGCAAGTGGCGGCTGTACCTGCAACTGGTCCGCTGGGACCGGCCGGCCGGCTGGCTGCTGTTGTTGTGGCCCACGCTGAGCGCCCTGTGGATTGCCGCCGGGGGTTTCCCGGGCTGGCACCTGCTGGCCGTGTTCACGCTCGGAACGGTGCTGATGCGCAGTGCCGGCTGCTGCGTCAACGACGTGGCCGACCGCCGCTTCGACAGACACGTCAAACGCACGGCGCAACGGCCGGTCACCAGTGGCGCGGTGTCGGTCGGCGAGGCCCTGGCCCTGGGGGCCGTGCTGGCGCTGGCGGCTTTCGGGCTGGTGCTCACGACCAACCCGGTGACGGTCGCCTGGTCCTTCGTCGCGCTGCTGATGACCGTCGTCTACCCCTACACCAAGCGGTTTTTTTCCATGCCGCAGGCGGTGCTCGGCGTGGCCTTCAGTTTTGGCATCCCGATGGCGTTCTCGGCCGTGCACGGCGTCGGGCCCGTCAGCGTAGGCGCGATGCTGGCGAGTGTGCCGGCGCTGGGTTGGGTCCTGCTGGCGGGCAACCTGTTCTGGGTGCTGGCCTACGACACCGAATACGCGATGGTGGACCGCGACGACGACCTGGTCATCGGCATCAAGACCTCGGCCATCACGCTGGGGCGTTTCGATGTGCCGGCGGTGCTGCTCAGTTACGCCCTGTACCTCGGCATCTGGGCGCTGGCGCTGGCCGGCCAGTTGCGCTCCGGCTGGTTCGCCGCCGCCATCGCGGCCGGCGCGGCGCAGGCCGCGTGGCACGGCTGGCTGATTCGCGACCGTGCGCGCGACGGCTGCTTCAAGGCCTTTCGCTTGAACCACTGGCTCGGGTTCACGGTCTTCGCGGGTATTGCGCTGGCTTTTGCCTTCGCCTGAATCGGCCGCTGCGCAGGCGGCCGTGGCAACGCATCAGGCGCCGCCAAACTCCTGCCCCAGTTCGCGGGCCCTGGCGCGCGCCGCATGCAGGGCGCGCTCGAAGTGCGGCTTGATCCCGGCCTCGTCCATCGCGGTGATGGCCGCGTGGGTCGTACCGCCCTTGGAAGTAACGCGCTGGCGCAATATTTCGGGCGGCTCGTTGCTGGAGCGCGCCAGTTCGGAGGCGCCGACAAAGGTTGCGACCGTGAGCTGGTAGGCCTGCTCGCGCGACAGGCCCATCTCGGCCCCGGCGGCGGTCATGGCCTCCATGAAGTAGTAGACATAAGCCGGCCCGGAGCCCGAGATCGCGGTCACGGCATCGAGTTTGTCCTCGACGTCGACCCACAGGAACTCGCCGGTGGTGCGCATGATCTGGCCGACCCGGTAACGCTCGTTGTCGTTCACGCCCGGCCGTGCATACAGCGCGGTGATGCCCTTGCCGATCAGCGCCGGCGTATTCGGCATGGCGCGCACGATGCGCTCGGTGGCCAGCCAGCGCGCAATGCTGGCGCTGGGAATTCCGGCCGCGACGCTCAGGTGCAGCGCCGAGCGGGTGAAAAAGCGCGCCTGCCGCGCCGCATCCTTGAACGTCTGCGGCTTGACCGCCCACACCACGATGTCACTGGCTTCCAGCCACGGCCCCGCCGCCTCCTGGGCGACCAGGCCGAAGTGGCCCTTGAGCTTGTCGCGCGCCTCCGCGAAGGGTTCGACGACCCGGATCTGGTCGCGCGGATAACCCTGTTCGAGCATGCCGTTGATGATCGCGCTGGCCATGTTGCCACCGCCAATGAATGTGATGGAGTTGCTCATGAAGGTTCCTGCGGTTCGGTCGCCACGAACACGGTGGTTCAGATTGTGCGTGCAATCACGGCGCTGGCCGCGGCGTCAGTACGCTGGTCTTGGTCGGCGCCGGTCAAAGCACGGTTCGCTTGACCGCATGTTCCCATTGTTCCATCAGTGTTCTGGCCCGCTGCGGCGCCAACACCGGCAAGAAACGTCGCTCCGATCGCCAAAGCTCGCTGAGCTCGTCCGTGCCCTGGTAGACACCGGTTGCCAGGCCCGCCAGGTAGGCGGCGCCAAGCGCCGTGGTTTCTGTGACGGCTGGTCGCACCACGGGAATACCAAGCAGGTCGGCCTGAAATTGCATCAGCAGGTCGTTGATGCAGGCTCCGCCATCGACCCGGAGCTCGACGACGCCAGCGCCGCCGGCCTCGATCGCGTCTTGCCGCATGGCCCGCAGCAGCGCTGCGCTCTGGTACGCAATGCTCTCGAGCGCGGCGCGTGCAATGTGCGCCACTGTGCTGCCGCGGGTAAGACCCGTGATCGTGCCGCGGGCGTCCGGTTTCCAGTATGGCGCGCCGAGCCCGGTGAAAGCGGGCACTATGATCACGCCGCCAGAGTCGGGCACGCTTTCTGCCAGTGCCTGGACCTCGCTGCTGCTCTGGATCGCGTGCAGACCGTCGCGCAGCCATTGCACGACGGCGCCACCCACGAACACGCTGCCTTCGATCGCGTACTCGGGTTGTGCCGTGGGTTGCGCCGCACTGGTCGTGATCAGGCCGTTGTGCGATGTCTGGAACTTGTTCCCGGTGTGCATGAGCATGAAGCAGCCCGTGCCA
>JANMYG010000496.1:0-9020 GCA_031381865.1 Betaproteobacteria bacterium
CATGTCTACATCCACGGCCTGGTGCGCGATGCCCACGGGCACAAGATGAGCAAGTCGGAAGGCAATGTGCTGGACCCGGTCGACCTGATCGACGGCATCATGCTCGAGCCGCTGCTGGCCAAACGCTCCGAAGGACTGCGCAAACCCGAAACAGCGCCGGCCGTGCGCAAGAACACGCAGAAGGAATTTCCGGACGGCATTCCGGCCTTCGGTGCCGACGCGCTGCGTTTCACCTTTGCCGCCCTGGCCACGCTCGGGCGCAACATCAATTTCGATACCAAGCGCTGCGAGGGTTACCGTAATTTCTGCAACAAGTTGTGGAACGCGACCCGCTTCGTGCTGATGAACTGCGAAGGGCAGGACTGCGGCCTGGAAGAACACGACAAGGCCGAATGCGCGCCGGGCCAGCCGTTCCACGGCTACCTGCAGTTCAGCCAGGCCGATCGGTGGATCAGCTCGGCGCTGCAGCGGGCCGAAGCTGACGTCGCCAGGGGTTTCGAGGAATACCGGCTCGACAACGTGGCCAGCACGATCTACCAGTTCGTCTGGGACGAGTTCTGCGACTGGTACCTGGAGATCGCGAAAGTCCAGATCAACACGGCCAAGGCAGCGGACGACGCGCGCGCCGGTCTGGCACAACAACGCGCCACCCGCCGGACACTGATCCGGGTGCTGGAGACCCTGTTGCGGCTGGCGCATCCGGTGATACCGTTCATCACCGAGGAACTGTGGCAGAAGGTGGCGCCGGTTGCCGGGCGCGCCGGCGCCTCGGTGAGCATCGCCGCCTACCCGCTCAGCCAGCCCGAACGCATCGACGCGCAGGCCACGGCCTACGTGGCCAAGCTCAAGCTGCTGGTCGATGCCTGCCGCAACCTGCGCGGCGAGATGGGTGTGTCACCAGCTACCAGAGTGCCGCTGTTCGTCGTTGCCAGTCACGCCGATGAAGCCGCGTTCCTGCGCCAGGCCGCCCCGGTGTTGCAGGCGCTGGCCAAACTCAGTGAAGTGCGGCTGTTCGACGACGAGGGCGCGTGGGCCGCCGCCGCGCAGGCCGCGCCGGTGGCGGTCGTCGGCCTCACCCGCGTCTGCCTGCACATGGAGATCGATGTGGCGGCGGAGAAGCTGCGCCTGGGCAAGGAGGCCGGCCGTCTGGAAGGCGAGATCACCAAGGCCAACGGCAAGTTGTCCAACCAGGCGTTCGTGGCCAAGGCGCCGGCAACGGTGATCGAGCAGGAGCGCAAGAGAGTGGCTGATTTCGTGGCGACACTGGCCAAGGTACGGGACCAGCTCGCACGCCTCGTGTGAGCCCGGCCGGTCGGGCGCCTGGCGCCAGGTGTTGCGTCGAAGGGCGCCTCGGGGCCGGCGCCGCGCCATTCGGCGGACGCAGCGCAGGGCCTAGCGCCGACGTATCAGGTGGATGAATTCCGCGCCGACGGTCTGCTGGTCGACCAGTTCATTGCCGGTCTGTTTCGCAAATGCCTGGAAGTCGCGCACCGAACCTGCGTCGGTGGCCACCACGCGCACGGTCTGGCCGCTTTGCATGCCGTTGAGCGCCTTCTTGGCCTTGAGAATCGGCAACGGGCAATTCAACCCGCGCGCGTCCACTTCAATGTCAGCGTTCATCGACTTTCCTTCAGTTGCAACGATTTTAGTTGCGCTGGGTCAGCCAAGCGCCGCCTTGAGACGCTCGCGTGTGAATGGCACGGTGCGCAAGCGCACGCCCGTGGCATCGAACACCGCGTTCGCCAGTGCCGCCGGCACCGGGCTCGACGCGGCCTCCCCGGCACCCAGGGGAGGCTGGTCGCGACGCTCGATAAGGTCGATGTCGAGCAGCGGCACCTCGGTGAAACGCAGCAGCGGGTAACTGGCCCAGTCCACGCTCGTCACCCGGCTGCGGTCAAAAGTGGTTGCTTCATGCAGCGTGCGCGACAGCGTCTGCAGGATGTTGCCCTCGACCTGGGCCCGCACCGCATCCGGGTTGATCATCAGGCCGCAATCGTGCGCGCAGGCGACGCGCTTGACCCTGATCTGGCCGCTGCTGCGGTCGACCTCCACCTCCATTCCGCCCGCCACATAGGTCTCGTTGTGTTTGTAGTGGATGTAGGCAATGCCCCGGCCGCTCGCCAAGCGGGCGCTGCCCGGCGGCTGCGGCGACGGCCGGTCGACCCAGCGCATGAGCCTGGCCGTGCGTTCCAGCACCTCGCGCCCGCGCGGGTCGGCGAGGTCGCGCAGGCGGAACCGCAGCGGGTCCATCTGCGCCTTGGCAGCCAGCTCGTCGACAAAACTCTCGACCGCGAAGCAGTTCGCCACCTTGCCCGGGGCGCGGATATTGGACGGCCGCAGCGGCGCCGCGCCAAGCCAATGCACCGAAACCCTGACAGCGCCCGCCGGGTACGACGGGTCGCCGTTTTGCGTCACCAGGCCGGTGGACTGGCCCACCGGTTGCCTGAGGCCCGCCGCCAGCGGCGACAGCAGTGGCACCCACTCCAGGTTGGCAGTGGCGCGTGGCAACCACATCTCGGTTTCCCATGCGTCGATGCGCCCGTCCGCCGTCAGCGCGCCGCGCAGCTCGAGCAGCTGCGGCGGGCCTTTGGGGTCCCAGCCCAGTTCGTCTTCGCGGCTCCATTGCACACGCACCGGCCGGCCCACGGCCTGCGACAACATCGCAGCCTCGACGGTTGCGTCGTCATGGCCGTTCATGCCATAACAACCGGCGCCATCGAGGTAGACCACGCGCACCTTGTCGCGTGGCAGGTCCAGCGCGGCGGCGCACGACGCGACCAGGCGGTGGCTGGCCTGCGAGGCCGTCCACATGGTGGCGGCGTCGGCCCGCACATCGGCCACCGCGCACGACGGGCCGATCGAGCCATGCGACTGGACCGGCCACACGTAGGTGGCGCTGATCCTGCCGGGTGCGTCGGCCAATGCCGCGAGCCGAGTTGCGTCCCCCCGGTCGACCAGCGTCTCGTGCGCCAGGAACGGTCCGCGCCTGGCCCAGTCCACCACGCCCTCGTGTGTCACCAGGGGCGTGCCCTCGCTCCATTGCACCTTGAGCTCGCGCGCTCCGCGCACGACCGACCACTCGTCGTCGCCGACCACGCCGATGAAGTCGTTGCGCCGGACGACCCGCACGCCCGGCAGACGGCCGACCGTGCTCTCATCCACCGA
Organism: Betaproteobacteria bacterium; assembly: GCA_031381865.1. Classification (GTDB taxonomy): domain Bacteria; phylum Pseudomonadota; class Gammaproteobacteria; order Burkholderiales; family Burkholderiaceae_C; genus CAISIP01. Next base: position 3,166 of record JANMYG010000496.1, read on the forward strand.
CAACACCCGCGCGCCGACCGCGGGTGGCCGCAGCACGCGGCCATGCAGCATTGCGGGCACGCGCCAGTCGTGCACATAGACGTGCTGGCCAGTCACCTTCGCGGGAATGTCGGGGCGCGGCGGCGACTGGCCCACCAGCGTGTACTGCGCCGGGTTCTTGAGCGCCGCCTTGGGGTTCATCCTGAGGTTGAAGCTGCGCTCGCCCACCAGTTCACCGATCGGCACCTTGGCGCCGTCGGCGGCCAGCACCACGCCGTCGACCAGACTCAACCCGGCGACCGGATGCTGCAGCCGCTGGGCGCCCAGCACGAGCATGCCTTCACGGGCCGTGGCCGCCGCCTGGCGCAGCTCCATGCCACCCCGCATGACACCGGAACTGCCAGCCGTGGGGCCCTGGTTGGGCGTCAGCGCGCTGTCGCCTTCGATCAGGTCGATGCGGGCCAACGGCACCGACAATTCCTCGCCCACGATCTGGCGCATGGCGATGCGGTGGCCGGTGCCCAAGTCCACCTTGCCGGAATAGACCACCACCGAGCCGTCCCTGCGAATCGCCAGGAACGCATCCACCTCGCCCAGGGCCAGCGTGCGCCCGGCGCCCGGCAATGCGGTCTGCGCCCGCGGCAAGCCGGCAAATGAAAACCCCACGACCACGGCGCTGGCCTTGAGCAACTCGCGCCGGGACAAGTCGCCCGCCGGTGCATCGCCATACATGCTCAAGCCCTCCCCTGCCCCGATGCGCGCACCACGGCCTTCAGCACCCGGTCATGCGAGCCACAGCGGCACAGGTTGCCCGCCAGCGCGCCCTGGGCCTGCTCGCGAGTGGGTTTGGGCGTGCGCGACAACAAGCCGACCACGGACATCACCATGCCGTTGGTGCAATAACCGCACTGCGCCGCCTGCTCGGCGACAAAGGCGGCCTGCACCGGATGGGGTTGATCGGGTGTTCCCAGCCCTTCGGCGGTGGTGATGCGCCGGCCCACCGCGTCCGACACCTTCAACAGGCAGGAACGGGCCGGCACGTTGTCGACCAGCACCGTGCATGCGCCGCATTGCCCCAGCCCGCAGCCGAACTTGGCGGCGTGTAATCCCAGGTCGTTGCGCAGGGCGTACAGCAGCGGCATGCCCGGATCCCAGGCTTCGACCGCCGTGTTCGCGCCGTTGACGCGCAAAAGGTACCGTGCCATGGTGCTTGCTCCTGTGTGCGCGCCATCAACGCCGTGACCACTCGGCAAATTTTGGCTCGTAGCCGCGCGAAGTCAGCCAGTCGGCCAGCGCGTACCCGGTGCCGGCCGGCCAGCACAACACGTCCTCATGGCGAAACAGCTTGAAGTCGACCAGTTCGGGCGACAGGCGAACCTCGCCGCTGCACACCGCATGGTAGGCAATGATGACCTGGTTCATGCGCTGAAAATCGTAGACGCCGATCAGGCTCAACTCGCCCGCGACCAGGTTGGTTTCTTCGCGTATCTCGCGCCCGATGCCCTCCATGGGTGATTCACCCGCCTCCATGAAGCCGGTGATCAGCGCATACACCTTGCCGGCCCAGGCCGCGTTGCGCGCCAGCAGGACCTTGCCCTCGAATTCGATCACCGCCGCCAGCACCGGGGTGGGATTGTTCCAGTGCGTGTAACCGCAGGCCACACAACGCAGGCGTTCCTTGGCGCCGCCGTCCTCGAGCCGCGCGATGAATTCCAGCGGCGTGGCGCACTGGGGACAGAACCTGAATTCGTTTGCCATCGTGCATCAGGCCGGAAACACGCCGGTCGACAGATAGCGGTCACCGCGGTCGCACACCACGAACACGATGGTGGCGTCCTTTTCGCGCCGACTGATTTCCTGCGCGACCCAACACGCGCCGGCGGCGGATATGCCGGCAAAGATTCCCTCCTCTCGGGCCAGGCGCCGGCACATCTGCTCGGCGTCGACCTGGCTCACGTAGACCAGTTCGTCGACACAAGTCGGGTCGTAGATCTTCGGCAGGTATTCCTGAGGCCATTTGCGGATGCCGGGTATGCGCGAACCTTCGGAGGGTTGGGCGCCGATGATCTTCACGGCCGCGTTCTTTTCCTTCAGGAACCTGGAAACGCCGGTGATGGTGCCCGTGGTGCCCATGGCGCTGACAAAATGCGTGACGGCCCCGTTGGTGTCGGCCCAGATTTCCGGCCCGGTGGTCTCGTAGTGGATGCGCGGGTTGTCCGGGTTGGCGAACTGGTCGAGCACCACGCCCTTGCCGGCACGCTCCATCTGGCTGGCCAGATCCCGGGCGTACTCCATGCCGCCACTCTTGGGTGTGAGGATCAACTCGGCGCCGAACGCCTTCATGGTCTGGACCCGTTCGATCGAGAGGTCCTCGGGCATGATCAACACCATGCGGTAACCCTTGATCGCAGCTGCCATCGCCAACGCGATGCCAGTGTTGCCAGAGGTGGCTTCGATCAGCGTGTCGCCGGGCTTGATCTCTCCGCGCTCCTGCGCCCGCTGGATCATCGACAGCGCAGGACGGTCCTTGACCGAACCAGCCGGGTTGTTACCTTCGAGTTTTCCCAGCACGACGTTGCCACGCTCGGCGTTGTCCGGCGCCCCGATGCGCTGCAGTGCGACCAGCGGCGTTTTCCCGATCGCGTCTTCAATGGTTGGGTACTTCATGACCTGCACTGTGCCATAATTTCAGCCTTGCTCCTCTCTTGCCGGAGTGGTGAAATTGGTAGACGCACGGGACTCAAAATCCCGCGGGGTAACACCCGTGCCGGTTCGATTCCGGCCTCCGGCACCACTGTTTATGCGCCATGGCACAGGTAGTAATCGCCAACATATCGTGAATCGTAGGCGCATGAGTCATGCGGTGGGGTGCATTTTCTAGGTCGCTTCGCCGCACAAGGCACCGATCGCGGCCGACGACGCAGTAGGCGTGCCCGAGGCATCGATTTTCAGTCGGTTTTTGTGGCCCCGAAGACTTCGAACCTCCGACCCCAGCAGTGTGAATGCCTGTGATGGGTTCCACATGGTGCTACTGGCCTCTGGAGAGGTCGCTTCTGAACACCGCAAAAGTGCAGAAATTGGCTGCGATTTGCACAGAACTTACACCGGGCGCCCATGGCAGGCCTACTTGTAATTCTCTTCCCGCTGGTGCTTGACGGCCAGGATCACCACGACATCCAGTAGACGCTCGAACCGGTACAGCGCCAGGTACCCGCTCGCACCAAAGTCGATCACCAGTTCCCGTAGACCGTCACTGTCCTCAACTGGTCGGCCGATCATGGGTGCATGGGTCAGTGGCATGAATGCTTCACGGATCACCAGCATGGCCCGCTTGGCTGCATTGGCATCTTTGTTGGCGAGAAACGTGTGCAGGCGGGCCAGGTCAGACTGGGCACGCGCGGAAAGCTTTACGTGTGGCATGCAGGAGGTGGCGCGCGTGGATCCTGTTGGACCTGATCAACCCAGGTGCTGAACTCATCCAAGGAGATGTGCAGCCCGGTTTCCTTGTAGTGCTCAAATGAAGCTTCGGCAGCGATGATGAAGTTTTGCCGTGCCTCTTCCCTCTTCACATAGTCGAGGATGGCTTCCTTCATGAGGTAGTGAGGTGTTCGCTTCTTGACCGAAGCCAATGACGCAATGCGCTCGCGGTCGACATCGTCGAGTTTGATGGTGACGGAACCCGGACGCGCCTTCTCAGGTGAAAGAGATTTCATGGTGTCTACAAGGCTCTAAAGGTAACACCCAGTATAGCCCGGGCGAAGTGAAGATAGGGAGGATAGGCCCGGCCTCCAAACGGCTGACCAAGGTGCGGTGCAGCACCCTGCGCTCATCATGACGCGGGCAGTCGAGCTCGAATTTGGACTTGAAGAGATGCGCCAGCGTGGTGTGCGCGTGTTGCTTGCCGCACCTCCGGGAACCCCTGGTGTTGAACTGTCCCTGGTCACGACGGACCATGCGGCCCTGGACCCGTTTGCCGGCATACAGAGCTTCTACCTCATAGGCTCGTACCCGACGCGGCGTATGACCGCTCCGACGCCAAGACGCAGACCATAGTCCACCAGCCGTTCAGCCTTGAGCGCATCGCGCTTCATACAAAGGGCTTTTCGACCCATGCAAGGCAATGGGCTGGTGTGTCAAACTCGTCCTCCATGACCGATAAAGACGTCCTGTACAGCCGCTCGCTTGCTCCCTTGGAATCGCTGCTCGCGGGCGTGAAGCGGCCTGGCGGCTTCTGCGTGCACGGGGCTCTGGCCTTGCCGATGCCGATGGTCCATGTGGACGGCGTCGGCTTGCTGTCGTTTCCGCTTCCGCAGGCGCAGCTTGCGGCCCTGATTGCCGTCGCCGACCGCGCACCCTATGGGCGCGGCGAACAGACCGTTGTCGACACGTCGGTACGTCAAGTCTGGCAGATTGATGCGGCGCGGGTGCGGATCAGCGGCAAGAGCTGGACGCAGTCGCTGGGCCGGATCCTCGCCGAGACCGGGCGCGGACTCGGCTGCGAGGACGCCGCGATTCAAGCCGAGCTGTACAAGATGCTGGTGTACGACCCGGGTGGCTTCTTTCTGGCGCACCGCGACAGCGAGAAGGCGCCCGGCATGTTCGGCACGTTGCTGCTGCAGCTGCCGTCGCCCCATGTGGGCGGCGAACTGCGCATCCGCCACGGCAGCCGCGAAACACACATCGATCTGTCGGCCACCGACTTCTCCGAGCTTGGTTTTGCCGCCTTCTATGCAGATTGCGAGCACGAGGTGCGGCCGGTCGAATCCGGGCACCGGGTCTGCCTGGTCTTCAACCTGCTGCGTGGCGCCGCGAGCGACACGCCCCCGGCCAGTGCGCCGAGTCACGACATCGAGGTCGCACAGGCGGCACGGCTGATCGGCGCTGCGTTCGCGGCCGAGGATGCGCCGCGCAAGCTGGCCTGGCTGCTGGCGCACCAGTACAGCCAGGCCGAACTGGGCTTCGCCGCGCTCAAGGGCGTCGATGCGGCGGTGGCCGGGGTGCTGTGCCGGGCGGCGGATACGGCGGCTTGCCAAGCGCATCTGGGTGTTGTGCACATCGAGGAGTCCGGGCCGGCGGAGGTGCATTACGTCCCGCGTCGTGGCCGCGGCTATCGTGACTTCGAGGAGGACGAGATCGACGCCACGGGGGTCAACTACGACGACGTCGAAATCTCCGACACCGCCCGCTACATCGATCATTGGGTCGCGGCCGGCGACCAGAGGCTCGCGTTCGGCCGGTTGCCACTGGGGCACGGCGAGTTGCTGCCGGCGGGCGCGCTGGACGACGAACCGCCGGACGAGGACCGCCTGCTGGAGTCCACCGGCAACGAGGGGGTGAGTTTCGAGCGCGCCTACCGGCGCGCCGCGCTCATCCTGTGGCCGCGGGCGCGGCAGGTTGAGGTGCTGCTTCAAGCCGGGGTGGGCGCGGCCTTGCCGATGCTCGAGGAGGTGCTCGCGGCCGACAGTGCGGGCGCAGATTCGCCAGCGCTGGACATGGCCGGGCGCATCGTGGCCGATTGGGCGCGGCAAAGCCCCCCGCGCTACGCCGCCAAGCGGGAAGGCCCGCTGCGTGCCCGCATGCTGCGCTGTCTGGCCCGTTTGGGCATGACGGCGCCGGGCGAACGTTTTCTGCGCGAGGTGCTGGTCGCCGACTACGACGGCGGCGAGAACGCCGCCCTTGCCGAGTTCGCCCCGGCCCTGCTGGCGGCCCGGCCCCTCCAGGAACTGCTCGCTGCGCTGGTCGATTCAGCGTTCCCGCGCTGCCCGCGCGCGCTGTGCGAATTGCTGTTCCTGCTGGAAGCAGGCAACCAGGCGCATCCCAGCGTGGCCGGCGACCTGGAATTGCGCGGCTTTGCGGGGGCCATGGTCGATGCCCTG
>JANMYG010000501.1:0-2439 GCA_031381865.1 Betaproteobacteria bacterium
CGCCGCGCGAACTGGCTGTGCACGCGCGCCAGCACGTCCACGTCCATCTGCAGCAGCACATCGAGGATGTCGATCGGCACCCAGTTCTCGCGGATCAGCCCCTGGTCGGCCAGGTAGAAATCCATCACGCGCATGGTGATCGGCCGCCCGGTGGCACCCAGCCCGAGCCAGCCACCGCCCAGGTGCATCATGTGCCGGCTGGGCCAGCCGCCGGTGGCCGAGAAGCGCCCGTCGCCGATGCGCACGTAATGGCTGCCGCCATGCTGGCCCAGGCCGGGCGGCTGTGGCTGGTTCGGCTGGCGCGGAAACGCGATCCGGAACGGCAGTTGGTGGTAGTCGACGAAGCCTTCGAGCCCGCGCGTGGTGCCGATGCCGCTGGGGCCGTACCACATCACCTTTGGATGCCAATACTGCTTTTGCGGCATGTTCAGCAGGCCTTCGCGCCCCTGGCCCTGTGCGTCGTCGTAGGCGCCCAGCGCGGCCTGCATGTCCAGCGTCAGCTTCAGGCTGGCGGCGGACTCGGACGCGTCCTGCGGCGCGAGCAGCAGGCCGTCGGCCGAGTGGGGACCGGCCCACCGGCCTTCCTCGCCCAGGCTGGGCGCCAGCGGCCAGAAACCGGCCTGGCGGATGAAGTCGAGCACGTCCAGCAGCACCGTGCTCTGGATGATCTTGCCGTCCACCATCTGGTGGAACTCGCCGTAGCGCCAGTACACCACCTGGTCGGTGGCCGGGACGCCGTTCCAGTCGCGCCGGAAGCTGCCGGCCAGGTGCCCGACCGCACCCACGTACCCGCGGCCCTCGTACGCGCCGCCGATCAGGATGTCGTCACGCCGCTCCAGGTCCGGGAACGACTGCAGCAGCGGCGCCCACACGTTGTGCTCGATCGCCTCCACACCGCTTTGCTCGTTCCAGGGGTGGGAACCGCGCCACCGGGCGTCCGGATGGTAGATCCGGGCCAAATTCGCGCCGAGGGCCGCGGGGCTCGACTCCGCAATCGCCTGCATGGCGGCAAGAACCGCGCGCTTGTTGCCCACGTGGTCGGTATCGATGGTCATGGTATTGGCCCTGTTTCAATTGCCGGGGTGGCGGTCCTGCCAGGTCGGCACAACCCGCCGGAACCGGCATTCTAGCCACTTTGCATACGCTTGCAAACAGGAGGTGTGGCGCGTGTGGCGCGTGTGGCGCGTGTGGCGCGTGTGGCGCGTGTGGCGCGTGTGGCGCGTGTGGCGCGTGTGGCGCGTGTGGCGCGGCTGGCGCGGCTCGCGGCTGGCGGCTGGCGGCGGTACTAAACTTTCGGCATGGCTGCGAACCGCGACTTTGCCGACTACTGCTGCGAATTGCTCTCCAGCATCGGCCCATGCACTGCCAGACGCATGTTTGGTGGCTGGGGCCTGAGCACCGAAGGCCTGACGGTGGCCATCATTGCCGACCTCGGTTCGGGTCTCAAGCTCTGGCTCAAGGCCGACGACGGCACCCGCGCCACTTTCGAGGCGGCGCGCCGCGAACGCTTCACCTACAGCAGCACGCAGGGCGGTGCAGCCGTGACGCGGGGCATGAACTACTACAGCGCGCCCGAAGAGGCGATGGACTCGCCCGACGCGATGGCGCCGTGGGCCCGCATGGCGCTCGAAAGCGCCGTGGCGGCGCGCACGGCGCCGGCCAAAGGTGGCAAGCCCCGGCGCGCGCGCCAGCCCCGCCCTCAGGGCTGATTGGACTCCAGCGGCGACAACACCCGGCCCCTGCCGGCCACCAGCACCGTCAGGGCGGCCGCGACCCGGCGCAGCAACCGGCCGATGGCCGCGAGCGCGAACACCGGCACCGGACCGACATCGAGCGATGGCCGCGCGAGCACATCACCCCACAACGACCACGGCTGTGGCGCCGCCGACGCCCGGGCCGCCAGCGGCTCCCAGCAGAAGTAGGCCGGTTCGTTGACCGCGTCGCCGTACGGTTCGACGACCACCTGCTGGCCCGGCATCAGTGCCAGTTGTTCGCCGCCGCCCAGCACCACATCGCCCCAGTCGTTGGCCGGGCCGTGGTGCGGGCCGGCCAAAGTGGCCCACACCCGGCCCCGCGCCACCCGCAACACGCCGGCTTCGTTCGGGTGCAATGTGAGCGCATGTTCGCTCGCCAGCGACCAGCAGCCCGAGGTCGGCGCTCCACGCGGTGATTGATGCATTTTGAGCGCATTGTTGGAAACCATGGCGTTCTCCTTTGGAAGCAGTTGGGAGTTGATCATCCTGCCAAATGCCGGCACGGTCCAATGAAATCGCACTACACTATTAAGTCTGAAAAAGCATCAATCACGAATCCTGCAATCGAGCCGTTTCATGCCGCATTCCGAGAACCACCTGCGCACCCGTCCGATTTCCGCCGGCCACCTGCGCGCCTTCGAGGCGGTCGCGCGCCACCTCAACTTCCGTGCCGCGTCCGAAGAGT
>JANMYG010000512.1:0-6942 GCA_031381865.1 Betaproteobacteria bacterium
CTCGCCGGTGACCGAATCGGAGATCACGAACACCTCGCCCAGGGCGCGCCCGCGCGCATCGGCCAGCCGCCAGCCGCTCAGGCGCTCGGCGGCTGGGTTCATGCGCGTGACCCGGCCCGATGCGTCGGTGGCGATCACCGCGTCGCCAATCGACTGCAGCGTGATGGACAGGTTTTCCTCGCTGTTGCGCACCGCGTGTTGCGCCTGTGCGAGCGCATCGAGCATGTGGTTGAACGCCACCGCCACGGCCGCCAGCTCAGGCGCAGCGGCGTCGGAGCGCGCACGCGCCTGCGTGTCCCCGGCGGTCACCCCGCGCGCCGTTGCCGCCAGTTGGTCGAGCGGGCGCGCCATACGCTGCGCCAGGCTCCACGCCAGGCCCAACGCCGCCACCAGCAACGCCAGGCCAGCCAGCAGCCCGTTGCGCAACGCGGCGTCCGCCGCCGCAAAAACCTCATCCTCCGGCATACCGGCGGCGACGCGCCAACCGCTGCCGGACAGCCGCTTGAAGGCCATCAGCCGGCGCACGCCGTCGGCGCCGGTGGCGCTCAGGAAACCCTCGGCCTGTGCCTGCATCAGCGTGCGGACGTGGGCGGGGACCGGTTTCCCGATCCAGGCTTGCGGGTCGGTGGAACGCAGCGCCATGTTGAATTCGCGGTCGATCACGGACACCAGCAGGTTGTCCGGCACCGACGCCGTCACCGCCTGGTTGAGGGCCAGCAGATCCAGCGGCAGCGCGACGATGCCGTTTTGTCGCTTGTTGTCGTCGAAGACCGGTGCCGTGACGACTGTCACCCAGCGTCGGGCAAGCGGGGCAAAAAACGCGTCACCGACATGGAACCCGCCGCTGCGAAGGCTTTGCTGGAACCAGGCAAAAGCCGCAACCTGGTGCTGGCCCGGCGCGTCCGGCCTGAAGGTACAGACCGGATTCCCCCGCAGGTCGCGCGTGCCGATGGTCACGTACTCCGGGTGTAGCCGGATGAAATCCTTCACCAGTGGGTCGCAGTTGGCCGGGTCCATGGCCCGCACCAGTGGTTGTGCGGCAATCATCGACAACATCGCTTCGTTGGCGCGCAAACTGGCCTCCAGCCGGCCCGCCGCGCCGTCGACCGCGAGTTTGACCCGATCGCGCGCGACGGCCCGGGCGTCCTCGCGCTCGCTCACCAGGTGCCAGACCAGCAACAGCAGCATCGGAACCGTCACGACCAGCACCAGCAGGGCCAGTTGCTGGCGGATCGGCCGGCGCCCGATGTCGAGCCCGGGAGGGCGTTGGAGCGGGGATGGCGAGGACATGCAGTGGCCAGTCCAGCAACAGCCCGTTCAGGGCGACCGGGTCAGGGAACCCACGACGGGGCGAAATGATGGCAGCACACCGGCTGCCCGTTGTTTCTGCCGCACCGGCAGTCTTCAGCCTGGCGCGCGCCGATGTCTTGATTGGCGGCCGTGAATCTTAGCATCCCAAGGAGCCGTACCGTGGCGCGCGGCCGGGCTGCTCAGGCCATCGCGGCCTGTGCGGCCAGCACCTCGGTCCTGACCTGCTCGGTCAGTTCGGCCTTCAACTCCATGAACACGGGCGTGGTCTTGACGGCGTAGCTGCGCGGGTGCGGTATCGACACGTCCCGGTCGAGCTTGATGCGCCCGGGCCTTGCGCTCATCACCACGACCCGGCTGCCCATGAACACGGCTTCGTCGATATCGTGGGTCACGAACAGCACCGTCTTGCGCTCGGCCTCCCAGATGCCCAGCAGCAATTCCTGCATCAGCTCGCGGGTCTGGTGGTCGAGCGCACCAAAGGGCTCGTCCATCAGCAACATGCGCGGGCCATTGGCCAGCGCGCGCGCAATCGCCGTGCGTTGCTGCATGCCGCCCGAGAGTTGCTTGGGATAGTGGTTTTCGAAGCCGGTCAACCCCACTTTCCTGATGAAGCCCTGCGCCAGTTCGATTTGCTCCTTGCGCGCCATGCCGCGTTCGTTGAGACCGAAACACACGTTGTCGCGCACGCTCAACCACGGGAACAACGTGTAGCTCTGAAACACCATGCCCCGGTCGGCGCCCGGGCCGATGATGCGTTTGCCCTCCAGCAGCACCTCGCCCGAGGTCTGCTGGTCGAGGCCGGCCACGATACGCAGCAAGGTGCTCTTGCCACAGCCCGAGGGCCCCAGGATGGTGATGAAATCGTTCTCGGCCACCGTCATGTCGGTGGCCTGCAGCGCGATCGTTGGCGCGCCACCGGTGGTGGACGCAAAACTGCGCGACACGCCCTTGACAGATAGAAATTGGTTCATGGAACATTCGACCCGGTTGGATTGGTTCAGCGCCCGAGCTGGGCCCAGGGGAACAAGGCGCGGTTGAGCCACTTGAAGCCCATGTCGCTGACCAGCCCGATCAGGCCGATGACGATGATGCCGAAGATGATCTGGTCGGTCGCCAGCAAGGCCTGGCTGTCGGTGATCATGTGGCCGATGCCGCTCGACGCGCCGATCAGCTCGGCCACGATGACGTAGGTCCAGGCCCATCCCAGCACCATGCGCAGGATCTCGCAGATCTCCGGTGCCGCACCACGGATCAGCACCCTTTTGACGATGCCGGCATCGCTGCAACCCAATGTGTAGGCGGCTTCCACCAAGTCGCGCCGCGTATTGCCCACCGTCACGGCGATCATCAGGACGAGCTGGAAGAAGCTGCCGATGAAGATCACCGACAGCTTTTGCGCCTCGCCAATGCCGGCCCACAGGATCAGCAGCGGAATGAAGGCGCTGGCGGGAAGATACCGGGCAAACGATACGAAGGGCTCGAAAAAGGCTTCGATCGGCTTGTAGGCACCCATCAACACACCCAGCGGCAGCGCGATCGCCGCGGCGATCAGGAAACCGCCCACGACGCGCCACACGGTCATGGCGATGTCCCAGCCAAAACCCATCTGGGTCAACAACGTCCAGCCGGATCTGACCATCGTGATCGGATCAGCCAGGAAATTCTTGGGCACCAGACCACCGAGCGTGACCGAAGCCCACACAGCAGTGAAGAGCACGAAGAAAGAAATTCCCAGCACCAAACGTGTGGTGGGATCAACTGGTTTGAGTGGCGTCATGCTGCGGGCTCGAACAGCGTGCCTACTTCAGGAACCGTGTATCGGCCAGCTTCGACATGTCGGGCAGCGACTTGAGGATGCCCATCTCCAACAGCAGGTCGGCGGCTTCCTTGCTGAACTGCGCGTGTTCGCCGGCAAAGAACTTCTCGTTCGCCGCGCGGTCCTGCCAGCGCAGGTAGGCAGCGCTTTTCGCAAAGTCCTCACCCGGTTGCTTCACGTCCGCGCCCATGATTTCGTAGCTTTTCCTGGGATCGGCCTTGATCATGTCGAGCGCATCGAAGTAGCCGTCGGCCAGCGCCTTGGCGGCCTTGGGGTTCTCGGCCAGGAATTTCGGCGTACAACCGAAGGTGTCCATCACCATCGGGTAGTCAAGCGTGGTGGCGATGATCTTGCCCGCCGCGGGCTTGGCGCGAACGGCCGACAGGTAGGGCTCGTAAGTCATCGCGGCGTCGACGCCGTCAGTGCCGGCAATCATGGCATTGGCGGCCGCCTGCGGCGACAGGTTGATCACCTTCACGTCCTTGATCGACAGGCCGTTCTTCTTGAGCATCCAGGCCAGCGTGAAATAGGTGGCGGTGCCGGGGGCGTCGGCCGCCACCGTCTTGCCCTTGAGGTCGCTGATCCTGGCAACGCCAGGTTTGACCACCATGCCGTCGGCCCCGAAGCTCTTGTCGAGCTGGAAAATCTGGGTCGTCGCCACACCGGCGGCGTTCCAGCCGATCCAGGTCTCGACCGTGGTGGCGGCGCACTGGGCGTCGCCGGAGGCCAGCACCAGATGGCGGTCCTTCTGCGGCACCTTCTTGATCGTCACATCAAGGCCGTGTTTCTTGTAGATCCCGGCCTCCTTGGCCAGTGTCAGCGGTGCAAAACCGGTCCAGCCCGAGATGGCGATCACCACCTTGGTTTCCTGTGCAAAGGTAATGCCGGCAGTGAGCGCGGCGACGGCGAATGTGATCAGGGTCTTTTTCATGGGAATCCTCTTTCTGTGGTTAAGGGCGGTGACAAATTCAAAGAAAGCACGCATTCAGGTCGGCACCCACAGCCTGGGCAGATCGGGCAGCGTGCGAAAGATGCGCGACAACGACCCGTTGCGCACCAGCGTGGTCGCGTGTTCAATGTCCGGCGCCAGGAAACGGTCCTGCGCCATTGCCGGAATCTGCTCACGCAGCAACGCGTGCGCCTGCTCCAGCGCACCCGAGCTGCGCAGCGGGCGCAGGAACTCGATGCCCTGGGCGGCCGCCAGCAGCTCGATGCCCAGGATATGCGCCGTGTTGTCGATCATGGCCTGCAGCCGGCGTGCCGCGAAGGTGGCCATCGACACATGGTCTTCCTGGTTGGCGCTGGTGGGCAGGCTGTCGACGCTGGCCGGGTGCGCCAGCGACTTGTTCTCGGAGGCCAGCGCGGCTGCCGTCACGTGGGCGATCATGAAACCGCTGTTGAGGCCGGCGTCGGCGGTCAGGAACGGTGGCAGGCGCGACACGCTGGCGTCGATCAGCATCGCGATGCGGCGCTCGGCGATGGCGCCCACCTCGGCTATCGCCAGCGCCATGCCGTCGGCCGCCAATGCTACCGGTTCGGCATGGAAGTTGCCGCCCGAGATCATCGTGCCGTGGTCGAGCGAATCGGCGCCGGCGTCGCCGGGTGCGAACACCAGCGGGTTGTCGGTCACCGCATTGGCTTCGCGCACCAGCACCAGTGCGCCGTGGCGCAGCTGGTCCAGGCAGGCGCCCACCACCTGCGGCTGGCAGCGCAGGCTGTACGGGTCCTGCACGCGGTCGTCGCCGTCGAGGTGCGAATTGCGGATCTCGCTGCCCAGCAGCAGCGCGCGGTAATACTGCGCCACATCGATCTGGCCGGGCTGGCCGCGCAGCGCGTGGATACGCGGGTCGAACGGGCCGTCGCTGCCACGCGCGGCGTCCACGGTCAATGCGCCGATCACCAGCGCGGCCTCGAGCACCGGCTCGAAACTCAGCAGTGCATGCAGCGCCAGCGCGGTCGAAGTCTGGGTGCCGTTGATCAGCGCCAGCCCCTCCTTGGCGCCGAGCCGCAGCGGCGCGATGCCGGCCTGCGCCAGCGCGGCGCCGGCGGGCACCGCCCTGCCGTCGTGCAGCATCTGGCCCTCGCCCAGCAAGGCCAGCGTCATGTGCGCCAGCGGCGCCAGGTCACCCGAGGCGCCGACAGAGCCCTGGCACGGAACCAGGGGCACCAGGCCGGCGTTGTGCACCGCCAGCAACGTATCCACCACCACCTCGCGCACGCCCGAGTGGCCGCGCGCCAGGCTGGCGGCCTTGAGCGCCAGCATCAGCCGCACCACCGCCGGCGCCAGCGGTTCACCCACACCTACGCTGTGCGAGCGGATCAGGTTGAGCTGCAGCGTCTCGAGTTGCGCCTTGCTGATGCGCTGGTTGGCGAGTTTGCCAAAGCCGGTATTGACACCGTAGACCGGCGCGTCGCCGTCCGCGGCGCGCTGCACCACCTGCTGGCTGGCGCGGATCGCCACGCGCGCCGATGGTGGCAGCTCCAGGGGCACCACGGCGGCGTGTATCGCCTGCAGGTTTTCCAGCGTCAGCTGGCCGGGTTGCAAACGCATGTCAGTGCTCCAAGGCGCCAAGCGCCGTCCATGAAGAGTGGGAATCGATGCCCGTTCGAGGACACCGTGCAACCGGCTTTGCCGGGGCACTGGTGTGCCTTGCAGGCCGCATGGCCGCGAGACGCGGCCATTCCTCGGCCCGTCCAAGCCGACGCAGGTCGGCTTGGAGCCGCGGGCTTCGGCCCCCTGCAAGGGGCTGAGGGCCGCGGCTCCAGACCAGCCTGCGCAGGTCTGGACGGCCTCGAAGAGCCGCTGCCTCTGGCGGCGGCACGGAAACGGCTACTTGCGTAATCGGCACAGGCCGATTCCGGGGAAGTGAGCCGTGACGGGGGTGTGTCATTGTTTCCCCAGCATCGGCATGTTCATGCCCTGTTCGCGCGCGCAGGCCACGGCTGCCTCGTAACCCGCGTCGGCGTGGCGCATGACGCCGGTGGCCGGGTCGTTCCACAACACGCGCTCGATGCGTTTGGCGGCGGCGTCGGTGCCGTCGCACACGATCACCACGCCCGCATGCTGCGAATAACCCATGCCCACGCCGCCGCCGTGGTGCAGCGACACCCAGGTCGCGCCGCCGGCGGTGTTGAGCAGCGCATTGAGCAGCGGCCAGTCCGACACCGCATCGCTGCCGTCCTTCATCGACTCGGTCTCGCGGTTCGGAGACGCCACCGAGCCGCTGTCCAGATGGTCGCGCCCGATCACGATCGGTGCCTTGAGTTCACCGCTGCGGACCATCTCGTTGAAGGCCAGGCCGGCGCGGTGGCGCTCGCCCAGCCCGATCCAGCAAATGCGCGCCGGCAGGCCCTGGAACGCGATGCGCTCGGCCGCCATGTCGAGCCAGCGGTGCAGGTGCGCGTCCTGCGGGAACAGTTCCTTCATCTTGGCGTCGGTCTTGCGGATGTCCTCCGGGTCCCCCGACAGGGCGACCCAGCGAAACGGCCCCTTGCCGCAGCAGAACAGCGGGCGCACATAAGCCGGCACGAAGCCCGGGAATGCGAACGCGTTGCTGACACCTTCGTCGAACGCGACCTGGCGGATGTTGTTGCCGTAGTCCACGGTTGGCACGCCCATCGCCTGGAAGTCGAGCATCGCCTGCACGTGCACCGCGCAGCTTCCCGCCGCGGCGGCGCGCAGGCATTCGTGCTGCGACGCATCGGACTGCGCGGCGCGCCAGCGCTCGACGCTCCAACCGGAGGGCAGGTACCCGTTGATGAGGTCGTGCGCGGACGTCTGGTCGGTCACCAGGTCGGGGCGGATGCCGCCTTTC
>JANMYG010000522.1:0-11350 GCA_031381865.1 Betaproteobacteria bacterium
ACCGCTCCAGTAAAGCGACGCCAGCGGCCCCCACACGCCTTTGCAGCCTCCCCGGAGAACACACGGCGTACCGCATGCCGCGAGGCGCGCCGACGAGAGGTAGTTGGTGGTCGAGGATTAACGTCCGCGATGTCCGCAATGGGCCGCAAACGGACAGTGCACAACGCCGCGCGCCGCCCAAGCCGCGGGCCGGTCCAAACACAGCGGAGCAACTGACATGGCCTTTTCGCAAATCGGCAACAGCTCTTCCAACGCGCTCGCGGCCGACGCGCGCAGCCTCAACACGCTCAAGCTGCAGGCGGGCCAGAACACGCCGGCCGCGATCAAGGAGGCGGCAAAACAGTTCGAGTCGCTGTTCATGCGAGAGCTGATCAAGAGCATGCGCGAGGCGACCATGAAGTCGGGCCTGCTCGACAGTGCCGGCGGCGACCTGGGCGCCGACCTGCTCGACCAGCAGTTGTCGGTGCAGATGTCGGGCATGCCTGGGGGCCTGTCGGACCTGATCGCGCGCCAGCTCTCGCAACAGATCACGGCAACCGACAGCGGCGCGCCACCGGCACCCAAACCGGCCGCGCCCGCCGCCGCGGCGCCGCTGGGGTCGGTTCGGCCGAGCAGCAACCAGAGCGAGTTCGTCCAGCGCCACGCCGGGGTGGCGGCCAGGGTGGAACAGTCCAGCGGTATTCCCTCGGGTTACATGCTGGGCCAGGCCGGGCATGAAACCGCGTGGGGCAAACACGAGATCACGATGAAGGGGGGCGCGCCCTCGTTCAACCTGTTCGGCATCAAGGCCGGCTCCGGCTGGAGTGGCAAGGTGGCCGAAGTCACGACCACCGAGTTCGTCAACGGCGCGGCGCAGAAAGTGGTGGCGAAGTTCCGGGCTTATGGCTCGTACGAGGAGTCGTTTCGCGACTACGCCCGCCTGATCACCCAGAGCCCGCGTTATGCGCAGGCCCGGGAGCAGACCGCATCGGCGCACGGTTATGCCAGCGGCCTGCAACGCGCCGGTTATGCGACCGACCCCGATTACGCGTCCAAACTGAGCCGCGCGATCAACCTCACGCTGCAGTTGCAGCGCGCCCAGGCATGAAGCGCCCGTTGCAGGCCGGCTCGGCCACCACCCTGCGCGGCGTTGGCCGGCCCCAGGGCCGAACGGCGCCGCCGGGGGGCCGCGCGGCACGCACAGAAGCCGGCGTGGGGGCGTCATGAGCGCCGCGCCGGGCCGCCCCAAGCAAGCTCGCGCCACAGTGCGCAGCACGGAGGTTACTTGATGAGCGGGCTGCTCAATATCGGAACGCGCGCGCTGCTGACCAACCAGCTGGCGCTGCAGACGGCCGGCAACAACGTCTCCAACGTCAACACCACCGGTTATTCGCGCCAGTCGGTGCTGCTGCAAAGTGTCGAGGGCCAGTTCAACGGCACCGGTTATTACGGCAACGGCGTCGAGGCCGCGACCGTGCTGCGCAGCCACAGCGAGTTCCTGACGCGCCAGGCCACCCTTTCCGGTTCGGTGGCGGCCGCCGACAACACGCGGCTGGAACAGCTGCGCCAGCTCGAAGACCTGTTTGCCGGTGGCCCCAGTGGCCTGGGTGCGGCGGTTGCCGACATGCTCAACGCGTTTTCGGACATCGCCAGCGCGCCCACCGACCTGCCGGCACGCGCGGTGGTGCTGGCGCGCGCCGACGAGACGGCCGCGCGATTTCGCGCCACCGCCGACAGCCTGGAAGGCCTGCGGCTGGGCGTGCAGGGCGAAATACGCTCGGCTGTCGACAACATCAACGGCCTGGCGACGCGTATCGCGCGCGCCAATGAACAGATCACGCTCGAGAAATCCAGCGGGCACGAACCGAATGACCTGCTCGACCACCGGGACCAGCTGATCAGGGAACTCGACGCGCTGGTGCAAACCACCGTCATCCCGGCCGACGATGGCTCGGTGGGCATCTTCCTGGCCGGCAGCCAGCCGCTGGTGCTGGGCAAGATCGTGACCCCGGTGGCGATGGCGCCGGACGAGTTCGGCGACCCGGCCAAGTCCAAATTGACGATCCAACGCAGCGGGCTGACGGTGGTGCTGGAAGAGGCGGCGCTGGGTGGTGGCGCCCTGTCCGGCCTGCTGCGGTTCCAGAACAACGATCTGGTGGAAGCCGGCAATCTGCTCGGGCGCATGGCGCTGGCACTCGGCACCAGGATGAACGAGCAGCACCGCCTCGGGCTGGACCTCTCTGGCGCGGCCGGCGGCGACCTGTTCGCGCTGGGAGCGGTGCCGGACGGTCTCGCGGCGGCCGGCAACGGTGGCAGTGCGACGGTGCAGGTGGCGGTGCAGGGCGCGCCGGCCAGCGGCGCGACGGCGCTGGCCGCGTCGGACTACGAAATGAGCTTCACCGGCGCGACCACCGGAACGGTCAAGCGGTTGTCCGACGGCACGATGACGGCGTTCGCCACGCTGCCGGTCCAGATCGACGGGCTCGATCTGCAGGTGGGCGGCGTCGCCGCGGCGGGCGACCGGTTTCTGATCACGCCGTTTCGCCGGGCGGCCGCCGGCATCGACACCCTGTTCGCGTCGCCGCGCAACCTGGCCATGGCCAGCCCGGTGGCGGCGCGGGCCGGTGCGGCCAACCTGGGGTCGCTGACGCTGCAAGGCCTGTCGCCGCAACAGGCCAACGCCAACCTGACGCAGACCGTGGTGTTGACCTTCACCGGCGCGGGCAGCTTCGACGTCGCTGGAACCGGCACCGGCAACCCGGTCGGCGTGGCCTACACCCCGGGCCAGAACATCAGTTACAACGGCTGGGCGCTGACGCTCAAGGGCTCGCCCAAGGCCGGTGACACCTACACCGTGCAGGCCAACGCTTTCCCGGGTGTCAACGCCGGCAATGCCGAGGCCATGCTGGCGCTGCGCGACCTGCCGATGTTCGACGGCGCCACCACCACCGACGGTTACGCGGCCCTGATGTCGCAGATCGGGGTGCGCGTCCAGAGCGCTGGTTTTGCCGCCGCGGTGTCGCAGTCGATCGCCACCAGCGCCGAGACCGCACGCGCATCGGTGGCCGGGGTCAACCTGGACGAAGAGGCGGCCAAGCTGCTTCAGTTCCAGCAGGCGTACCAGGCTTCCGCCAAGATCCTGCAGGTGTCGCAGACGATTTTCGACACGCTGATCCAGAATCTGGGCCGCTAGCGGCCATGCACCAGGGCGCGCAAGCCAGAACATCCACCACACGACCACCATGCGCACAGGCACCGCCAACACCTACGACAACGCGCTCGACCAGCTGCTGCGGCGCCAGTCGGACCTGTCCACGCAGCAGGAAAAACTGAGCACCCAGAAACGCGTCAATCGCGCCAGCGACGACCCGGCCGGCACCGCGCAGGCCGAACGCGCGATGGTGCGCATCGGCCGCATCGAGGTCGACCAGCGCGCGCTGGAGGTGCAGCGCAGCGCGCTGGCGACCGCCGAATCGGCACTGGGCGACGCCAACGCGCTGGTGCGCGGCGCGCGCGACCTGGTCATCGCCGCCGGCAACGGCGCCTATTCGCCCAGGGACCGCGGCACGCTGGCGCTGCAGATCGCCAACCTGCGCGACCAGTTGTTCGCTTTGTCCAACCGCACCGACAGCAACGGTGTTCCGCTGTTCGGCGGCCTGGGCAGTTCGGGTTCGCCGTTTGCCGACGTGCCAGCCGGCGTGTTGTTCCAGGCGGTGGCGGGGCAGCGTTCGGCCACCGCCACGGCATTGCCGGGGGCCATGGACGGGCAGGCGATCTGGATGAACGTCGCCAGTGGCAACGGCAGCTTCAAGGTCAGCCTGGCGCCGGGCAACACCGGCGCCGCGTGGACCGACCCGGGAAGCGTGGTCTCGCCAGCTGCAGTGACCGGCAACAATTACAGCGTGTCGTTCAGCGTGGTGGGGGGCGTCGCCACCTACGACATCGTCAATACCAGCACCGCCACGACGGTCGCCAGCGGCCAGCCCTATGCGGACGGTGCCCCGATACAGTTCGACGGCCTGTCGATCGTGGTGCACGGCCAGCCCCTGAATGGCGACAGCGTGACGGTGGCGCCAAGCACCCAGACCAACATCTTCAAGGTGCTCGACGACGCGATCGCGGGCATCGACAACGCCCAGGGCGACAACCGGCTGGCGCAGGTGGTGGCGCTGTCGCTGGTGCAGATCGACGCTGGCATGGAACGGCTGCAGGCGGCCCGCAGCCAGGCCGGCGACTGGCTCAACCGCGCCGACAACATCACGCAGGCGCAGGAACTGCGCACGCTGGCGCTCGAGGCCGACCGTTCCCGGGCCGTGGACCTGGACGCGGTCAAGGGCATCTCGGACTTCAACAAGTTCAAGACCGGTTACGACGCGGCACTGCAGTCGTACGCGCAGATACAGCGCCTGTCGCTGTTCAACTTCATCAACTAGGGCGAGCCACCACCATGTTGCCATCGGTCCTGGGAAACCTGACGCTGGGTTACCAGCTGGTCTGGAACCGGCTGCGCCAGCCCGCGGCGGTGCAGTTGTTCGTGGACCTGCACCCGCAAGCCCATGTGGACGCGGCCCACCTGCTGGCGGCGCTGGAGCGCGCATGGTCGGAGCAGTCACCAGTGCTGTTGCTGTGTGTGCACGACACCGACCTGATGCTCGACCTGCTGCGACACGCGCCAGCCGACGGCCCCTGGATCGTGGTGCAGGAACAGCAGCTGGCCGATCCGGCCGTGGTCGAGCAGGTCCGCCAGGCCTGCCTGCGCGGTGTGCCGGTGTTGTCGAACAATGCACCGGGTCCAGGCGCAGGCGCCGCCGACGGCGCCGGTGTCAAGCGCAGCATCATTTCGCTGACGGCCGCGCAGGCCTTGTCGGCCTTGCGCGTGGCGCTGCACCAGATACGCGCGGGCGCCGGCGCGCCGGCCGGAGCGCTGAAGAGCCCGGTGGCGACCGACCAGATCTACGAATCGGTGGCCAGCCGCATGCTGGCGGAACACTGCCTGGACCAGCAGGGCGCCTGGGGCGTGGCGGGATGGCCGATGGAAGACGTATTGCATGGTTACCGGCAGCAACAGATCCAGCCCGGTGAACGCGCCATCGTCAAGCTGGTCGAGGCCACCGACGCCGACGCGGCGATGGAAATCATCGAACACGGGTTGGCCGAAGAGCCGGTGCTGGCCTACCGGTTCCTGCGTTTTGCCAACTCGGCCGCATTCGGCCAGCGCGTCGGCATCGAATCACTGCGCCACGGCCTGATGGTGCTGGGCCTGTCCACCTTCAGAAACTGGCTGCTCGAGCAACTGCCGCATGCCGCCAGCGACCTGAACCTGCAACCGGTGCGCACGGCGATGGTGGTGCGCGCGCGACTGATGGAGCAGTTGCTCGATGCCGGTGACGAGGACAAGCTGCGGCGCGAGGTGTTTCTCTGCGGCCTGTTGTCGCAGATCGACCTTGTGCTGGGTGAGCCGATGGCCGCGTTGCTGCAAAAAATCCCGGTATCGGAGCGCATCACCGAGGCGATCCTGCGCGACGCCGGGCCGTACGCGCCGTTTCTGGCCATCGCCACCGCGCTCGAGCACCCGAACACCGGCGCCCTGCCCGGGTTGTGCGACGACCACACCATCGAGCCCGCCGACGTGAACCGGGCGCTGCTGCGCGTGCTGGCCCATGCGCACGCGCGCCCGGCCAAGGGACGGCTGCTGGACTGACGAGCTTGGCATTCAAGAAATGGACCGATCGCCCTGAGCTCGGCCCGGCGCGGCCGAAGCAGCGCCACCACCGGCGGCTTCACAGCCCGGCGTAGTCGATGAAACCCTTGTTGATGTCGCCGATCTTGCGGTGCAGGCGGTATACGCCGCCACCTTCGCGCGTCATGCTGGCATCGGTGTTGCCCTCGATCGTCGTTATCAGCCCACCGGACACCGCTTCCACCAGGCCGGTGTGGCCGGCGCCGTCACCGAAGTCCATGATGAAGACCATGCCCGGCTTGACCAGCGACGGGTCGGCCACCGCCTGGCTGCGCGTGATGCGCCGCGCGCCCTTGGACGGCGCATTGCTCCAGTGGGCCAGGCAGCCGGCCGTCTTGAACATCGGGTCGGCACGGTGCGCGGCCACCGCGGCCTCGTCGAAGCACCAATAGACAAAAGCACAACACCACGCGAAGCCGGGGCCCAGGCCGACACGGCGCAGGTATTGCTCGACCTCCGGGCCGCGGTTCGAGTTCTTCGGCTGCTCGCGCACCTGTCTGGCCTCCTCGCCGGCCGCGATCTCGAGCACGCTGGCCAGGTAGGGATCGCGCGCGGTGTCGGAAGACGACACGCTCGCGGGACCGAACAGCGCCGCCCAGGTGATCGATCCCACCTCGCCGTCCGGCTTGAGCGGGTTGCCCTTGGCGTCGACGTTGCGTGCCTGGAACAACTGCACCGCCTGCTTCATCTTCGGGCCGAAGCTCGGGTCGTCGACCTTGAGCCTGAGCTCGGCAATCCGTTGTACCGCCAATGCCCGGTTGAGCTGCACCTTCAGCGCCTTGACGATCCGGGCGTCCTGTTCGCCCGCCTTGATGACGTGTCCTGGGTATTTCATGTGGGTTCTCCTTTGGCGTGGTGGTGCGGGCGCAGGTTCGCGGCCCGCGGGTTTCGGATCGGCACTGGTTGCGGCTTCGGCTACGGCACCGGCCACGGCACCGGCTGCGGCATGCCAGTTTCCGGGCCGACGCGGGGCCGGTCAAGGCATCGGCGCCGATTTTGTGCCGCCGTGGTGAGAAAACGCAGCGCACCCGCAGATCAGGGCCACACCGCCGGTGTTTCCACTGCCATGCCCCGGGCGTGTTCGGCCAGGTTCAGCGACGTGTCGTCTTTCAGCTCGAACTCGCGTATTGCGCCGTTGACGTTCAGTCGTGCCATGAACAGGTCTCCTCGTTGTGGCTATGTGGAAATGGCCGGCCAAGAAACATTACGCTGCGGAATATTACGCGACCCGCGGATATATTGCTTGCCGGTCAGGTCGGCGCCGTGGCGCCGAGCGATGGCAGCGACTTGCCGACCCGCCTTAGCGCCATCAACGAGGACTCCGGCGGCACCTGCCGGGAGTCAGGATTGCGCGCGCACCGCCACGAAGTCGTTCCAGAACTGCGCCTCCTGCGTGGTCGTGAAGTTGATGCGCATCAAGGTGCTGGGTTCGCGCCGCGCATGGAACAACGCGCCCGGGGCGAGCAGGTAACCGTGGTCGAGCATGCGTTGCGACAGCGCGTCGGTGTCCACGCCGGTGTCGACCCAGCCGAACAGGCCGGCCGGCTCGGCGGCGAAGCGGCAGCCTGCCGCCAGCGCCAGCTTGACGCTGCGCGCGCGGGCCCCATCGAGCCGGGTGCGGATGCGTTCGGCATGGCGGCGCAGCTGGCCCTGGTCGATGCACCACGCCAGCGCTTTTTCCAGCAGGGCCGGCGTGGTCAGCGTGGACAGCAGCTTGGTGTCGAGCAGCCGCTCGGCCAAGTCGGGGGGCGCGGCCAGGAAACCGACGCGCCAGTTGGGTGCCAGGATCTTGGCAAAACCGCTGACATAGATCGTGCGCTGCAGGCCGTCCAACGCACACAGCCGGGTGGCGGACTCGGGCGCGATGTGGCTGTAGGTGTCGTCCTCGACGATATGGAAGTGGTGCTGCGCCGCCAGTTGCAGCAATCGGTGCGCGCTGCCCGGCGTGAGGCAATAACCGGTGGGGTTGTGCAACACGCTGACGCTGACGAACAACTTGGGCGCATGTTGTTCGCAATAACGCGCCATGACGGCGAGGTCCGGCCCGCGCTCGCCGCGCGGCACCGGCAGGATGCGCATGCCCAGCGCGTCCAGGCGCGCAAACTCGACCGCCCAGCCGGGCTCCTCGACCATCACGTAGTCGCCGGCGCGCAGCAGCGTGCGGCTGACCACGTCGAGCGCATGGGTGGCGCCGACCGTGGTGATGATCTGCGCCGCGGAAGCCTGGATGTTCAGGCCGGCCAGCTTCTTGGACAGGCTGCGGCGCAACCCGGCGTCGCCCGCGGGCTCGCCGTACTGGAGCGAAAACTCCTTGAGCGCCTGCGTGCCGGTGACCTTGCGGATGGCAGCCGGCATGAACGTGCTCTCGAGCCACTCGGGCGGGAACACCCCCATGCCGGGTTGCGGCTTGTCGCTGACGGAATGGAACATGCCGCGGATCAGCGCCGCCGCATCGACCGGCGGACGGCGCGCGGGCGCCGGCTGCGCCACGTGCGGCGCCAGCTCGTGCGCTGCGCGCGGACCATTGGGTACAAGGCCGGCCGCCGTCTCGCGCACGAAGAAACCGCGGTTGCGCCGCGCCTCCACCAGACCTTGCGCCAGCAGCTGGTCGTAGGCGGCCACCACCGTGGACGGACTGACGCCGTGTTGTTGCGCGCACTGGCGCACCGAGGGCAGGCGGGCGCCGGGGGCCAGCAGCCGGTTGCGCACCCGCTCGGCGAAACGGCCGGCAAGTTGCTCGGTCAGGGACAAGGCAGCGGCCTTCATCAGCATGGCGGGGTTTCCTCGGCGTGTGGCGTGTATTGGCGCATTGAACGGTACAGATCGGCAACTGAACTGCTGATCTGTACTGGTCGTGTATTGGTTGTCGAGATTACATTGAAGCCCCAATATTGGCAATCCCGCACCAGCCCACCCCCTTCAGACCATGAGCAAAGCGCCGGGCCGCCCCAGACAAGCTCGCACCGCAGCGCGCAGAGCGAAGCAACGATGAGCGCCGCCGAACTGACAGCCCTGCTGGCGTTTTGCACCGCCATGAGTTTCTCGCCCGGGCCCAACACCACCCTGTCGACCGCGCTGGCCGCCAACCACGGGCTGCGGCGCGCGCTGCGTTTCTGTCTGGCCGTGCCCACCGGCTGGACGCTGCTGATGCTCAGCTGCGGGCTCGGGCTGGGCGCGCTGGTGCTGGGCCTGCCGGCCCTGCGCTGGGCGGTCAAGTTGTCGGGCGTCGCCTACATGTTGTGGCTGGCCTGGAAACTCAGCGGCGCGGCGCAACTCGCACAGGTCGACGCGGCGCGCCTGGACATCACGTTCTGGAACGGCGTGGGCCTGCAGTTCCTCAACATCAAGGCCTGGATGCTGGCGCTCACGCTGACCGCCGGCTGGGTCGTCAATGCGGCCGGGCAACCGGCCAGCAACCCGCTCGAGCGGCTGGCCATCATCTGCGTGGTCATGGTGTGTTTTGCCTTCACCAGCAATTTCACCTATGCGCTGATGGGTTCGCTGCTGCGGCAGTTCCTGGCGCGCGGCCGTCGCCTGTTGTGGTTCAACCGCGCGCTGGCGCTGGTGCTGGTGGCCACCGCGGCCTGGATGCTGACGGTATGAAAGCAGCAGAAACCCGCGGGCTCTGGCTCGGACTGGTCGGTGTGGTGTTGTTCGCCGCGACGCTGCCGATGACCAAACTCGCCACCGGCAACTTCGACACACCCGAACTGTCACCCGCTTTCGTGACCTTCGGCCGGGCCGCCGTGGCAGGCCTGTTGTCAGTGCTCTACCTGGCCCTGACGCGCAGCCCGGTCCCGCGCGGTGGCCAGTGGGGCGCGCTGGTATTGACGGCCGCGGGCATCGTGGTCGGTTTCCCGCTGTGCATGGCCATCGGGTTGCGCCATGTCGAGGCGGTCCACGCCTCGGTGGTGCTGGGCATCCTGCCGCTGGCCACCGCCGCCATGGGTGCGTTGTGGCTGCGCCAGCGGCCCAGCGCCGGGTTCTGGGTCTGCGCCGTCACCGGCAGCGCACTGGTGGCCGTGTTCGTGTGGCTGCGCGCCGGCACGGGCAGCGCCGGCGCGCAGTTCGCGGACCTGTTGCTGTTGCTGGCGGTGCTGAGCGCGGCCTTCGGTTATGTCAGCGGCGGGCACCTGACGATGCAGCTGGGGGCCGAACGCGTCATCTGCTGGGTGCTGGTGATCAGCCTGCCCCTGACCTTGCCGCTCACGCTGCTCAACTGGCCGGCGCAGGCCATCCGCGTCAGCGCCTGGCTGGGTTTCGCGTACGTGGCGCTGTTCTCGATGTGGATCGGGTTTTTCGCCTGGTACCGCGGCCTCGCCCTGGGCGGCACCGTGCGCGTGAGCCAGGTACAGCTGGTGCAGCCGTTCCTGAGCATGGTGTTCTCGGTGCCGCTGCTGGGAGAGTCGCTGGACCTGATGACAGCGGGATTTGCGCTGGCGGTGATCGCCACCGTGTTCATCGGCAAGAAGATGCCGGTGGCGCAGGCTGCGCCCGGTCTGGGCGCCACGCCCGGCGCGGCGCAAACTCGCCATCGCGCCACCGGCAAGGGAGCCTCATGACAACGAATTTGCAGCGCAGACTGGCTGGCGCGCAAGCAGCGGCGCCGGCGAAACGAATTTTCAGAGGAGCCTGAATTGAACACAAGCCATGTCCCGGCCAAGACCTCGATCGGCGAGGCCCTGTTACGCCTGCCCGGCGCGCCCACCACGCAATACCCTGAAGGCGCGCCGTCAGTGGCCATGCTGCAGCACGGCAGCATGCAGCTCAAGGTCTTCACGCCCGCCACCAACGCCGACGGGCGCGACCGCCAGTTGCCACACGAGCAGGACGAGCTGTACCTGGTGCACAGCGGCAGCGCCGACATCACCATCGGTGGCGAGGTCTTCGCCGCGCGCGCCGGCGACGCATTTTTCGTCGCTGCGGGCGCAGTTCACCGGTTCGACAATTTCACGCCGGATTTTGTAACCTGGGTCGTTTTCTACGGCCCGCCAGGAGGAGAGAAATGAGCCACCACCCACCCGCCCACAACCCGTGGGTGCTCGCGCGGCGCGCCGCGAAGATGAACCCGTCGGTGATCCGCGAAATACTCAAGATCACCGAGCGCCCGGGCATCATCAGCTTCGCCGGCGGCCTGCCATCGGCGAAGACCTTTCCGGTGGCCGAGTTCGCGCGCGCCTGTGCCAACGTGCTGCGCGACGACGCGCACGCGGCGCTGCAATATGCGGCCAGCGAGGGTTTCGGTCCGCTGCGCGAGTTGGTCGCCGCCGCGTTGCCGTGGAAGGTGGACCCACACCAGGTGCTGATCACCACCGGTTCGCAGCAGGGGCTGGACCTGGTCGCCAAGGTGCTGGTCGACGCCGGCAGCCGGGTGCTGGTCGAGACGCCCACCTACCTGGGCGCGCTGCAGGCCTTCACGCCGATGGAGCCGGAGGTGGTGAGTGTGCGCAGCGACGACGCGGGCGTGGACGTCGACGACCTGGCGGCCAAATGGCGCCCGGACACCCGGTTCCTGTACGTGTTGCCCAATTTCCAGAACCCGACCGGGCGCACCATGACCGAGGCGCGCCGCGCCGCGCTGGTGGCACGGGCCGCCGAGCTGGGTTTGCCGCTGGTCGAGGACAACCCGTA
>JANMYG010000598.1:0-4570 GCA_031381865.1 Betaproteobacteria bacterium
CGGTGCTGCACGTCGAGTACGCGTAAATACGCTTGACGTGGCATGAGAATATATGGATAGTGGCGTCAAAATATAATTTTTAGCTTTAATCGAATCGCAACCCAGGAGACAATGACATGATTTCAGGCAAAGAGACATTCCGAGGGCTGGCCGTTGTGGCCGGCCTCGCTCTGGCGTCGCAGGCGCTGCAGGCCGCCGACCGCAAGATCGTCATCCTGCAGGCGCTGACCGGTGGCGCTGCGTTCGTGGGCGTGCCCGCGTCCGAAGGCATGAAGTTTGCCGCCGACGAACTGAACGCCAGGAATTTCCTGGGTGGTGACAAGATCGTCTACGAGGTGGCGGACAGCGCGACCGCCCGTGCGCAGGCCATGGCCGCCATCACCCGTTATGCGGCCGATCCGAGCGTGCTGTTCATCCTGGGGCCGACCACCGCGCCGGAAGCGATCCCTTCGGCGGGCGTGGCCAACGACGCCAAGATCGGCATGAAGGCCATGACCAATGCCGTCGCTCTGCTCACCGCGGGCCCGTGGGGCTTCATTTCTGCCCAACCCGGGACTGTCACGATGCCGCCGCTGGGCGACTACGCGCTGAATGTCGCCAAGGTCAAATCCTGCGCCACGGTGCGCTTCTCGGACAATGAAGCCTACGTAGATCTGGAAAAGACCTTCGTCGAATACACCGAGAAGCGCGGCATGAAGTTTGTCGAGCGCGCCGGCATCAAGACGGCCGACTCGGACTTCTCCACCATCGCCACCCGCATCGTCGCCTCCAAGCCCGATTGCGTCGTGCTGTTCACGCTGGGGCCGAGCGGCGCCAATATGGCCATCCAGTTGAAGCAGGCCGGGCTTCCGGCCAGCGTCAAGCTGCTGGGCCAATCGGGTCTTTCGTCACCGCAACTGATCGAGATTGGCGGTGCTGCGGTCGAAGGCCTGGTCTTCGGTTCGGACTGGCTGCCCGGTGGCAGCTCGCCGGCAGGCAACGCATTTGCCGCTGCGTACAAGGCCAAGACCGGCAAGGAAGCCGACAACTGGGCGGCGCTCGGCTACAGCTACATGACGGTGGTGGCCACGGCGATCAAGAACGCCGGCCCCAACCCGACCCGCGAGGCGATCCGCGACGCCCTGACCAAAACCAAGGATGTGCCGGTTGTCGTCGGTTCCGGCAAGTACAGCTACGTGGACCGCATCCCGAACTATGGAGCGACCTTCCTGACGGTGAAGAACGGCAAGTTCGTCACAGCACCCCAGTAACCGCACCGCTGAAGGTCGCTGGCACGAACAGTCTGCCGGCCATCTTCCGACAGGGCGGAACAACATGATCGCGCAGCAAATACTGAACGGGCTGGTGCTGGGCGGCGTCTATGCGCTGTTCGCGCTCGGCTTCACCCTGATCTTCGGCATCCACCGCATCATGAACATGGCGCATGGCGCGGTGTTCATGTCGGGCGCCTTCATCGGGCTTTATACGGTGCGCGCCGGCATGCCGATCTGGGTCGCCCTGCCAGTCGCCATGGTGGGCGCGGGCCTGATATCCATCATCGTCGAGGTCATCGCCTTCAAGCCCTTGCGCAAGCTCGCGCTGGCCGACGCCGAACTGGCGTCGATCATTTCCAGCATCGGGACCGGGCTGATCATCCTGAGCATCGGGCAGTACGTGTCCAAGACCGAGACCATGCGTTTCCCGTTTGGCACGGTGTCGGCCGAGGCCATCCAGATCATCGGCCTGCGTGTGACCATGCTGCAGTTGCTGATGCTCGGTGTCGCGATCATGATGGTGGCGTTGCTGGCCTACTACCTGTACCGCACGCCGCAGGGGCGCCAGATCCGCGCTGTCGCGGGCAACTATCGCGCGGCACAGCTGCTGGGCGTCAACCCCAACGCGATTTTCTACCAGACCTTCTTCCTGTCCGGCGCGCTCGCCGGCGCCGCCGGCGTGATGGTCGGCCTGGCGTTCAATGCGGTTCAGTTCCTGATGGGCGAACCGTTCCTGCTGAAGGCCTTCGTCGCCATCATTCTCGGAGGCCTGGGCAGTGTGCCGGGTGCGCTTGTCGGCGGCCTGGTGCTGGGGCTGCTGCAGTCCCTGTCCGGCGCCTATCTGCCTGCATTGCTGGTTGACGCGGTGATATTCCTGTTGCTGTTCGTGATCCTGATGGTGCGCCCGGACGGCCTGTTCGCGCAGAGCACCCAGGAATCCCCGACCAAACGCGTCTAGGCGCAAGGCATGTCCGGGCCCGCGGCAAATCGACCATGATGAACCTCATCACCCCGCACCTGCCGCTGCTCGACCTGATCTTCATCGGCACCGGTTATGCCCTGAGCCAGGCGATCGTGTTTCGCGCCGGGACCTTTTCCGTGGCCACCTCGGGATTCGCCGCCCTGGGTGCCTATGCGGCCGCGATCCTCACCGTCAAGCACGGCTTTCACCCCGCCGCCGCGGTGGCTGTTGGCACCCTGCTGGGCTTGCTGTGCGGCCTGTTGTTGTCGGTTCCGCTGGCGCGCCTGCGGGGCGTCTACCAGGCCATTGCGTCGCTCGCCTTCGTGGAGATCCTGGTTGCCCTGATTCTTTATTTCGAGGAGCTGACCGGCGGCCCGCTGGGCTTGCACAACATCCCGCGCGTGGTGACTCCCTGGATCCTGTTTACCGCCATGGCCGCCACCATGGCGCTGCTGTTCGTGCTGGGGCAGGGCGGTATCGGCCGCGCCTTCGATGCCATGCGCCAGGATCCGCCGGTCGCCGCCTCGCTGGGTGTCAACCCGACCCGCTACCACGTGTTGTCGTTTGCGCTCTCGGGCGCCATCGCCGGCCTGTTCGGGGGGCTGGACGCGCTGCGCAATTTCAGCCTGACGGCGGAGCAGTTCGGCTTCAGCATCCTGATCGCGACCCTGTCTGCGGTGGTGCTGGGTGGTCGCCGGGCCGTGTTCGGCCCGCTGATCGGCACCGCCATCCTCGTGCTGCTGCCAGAAATCTTCCGGCCGCTGGCCGACTACCGCCAGGCCGTCTACGGCCTGCTGCTGGTGGTGGTGATGGCCTTCCTGCCGTTCGGCGTCTACGACACGATCGTCATGAAACTGCGCAACCGCCGCCTGGTGCGTGCCGGCATGCTGGCTGCCAAGGCGCCGTCATGAGCTCGCTGGTGCTCAAAGGCGTGGGCAAGCGTTTTGGCGGCCTGCAGGCCGTGTCCCCGTTCGACATGGAAATCGCCCGCGGCAAGATCACCGGCCTGATCGGGCCCAATGGCGCAGGCAAGACCACGGTGGTCAACCTGATCACCGGCGTCTACAAACTCAGCCAGGGAAGCATCACGTTCGGCGACATCGACCTGACCGAGGCGCCGCGGCACGAGGTCGCGCGGGCCGGCCTGGCGCGCACCTACCAGACGATCCGCCTGCTGCCCGACGCCACGGTGGTTGCCAACGTGATGATCGGCATGTACCGGCACCAGAAGACCTCGCTGGTCGCGCAGCTGTTCGGCCTGCCGTCCTCGCGCGCCGAGACGGCGCGCTTTCGTGACGAGGTGTTCAGGCTGCTCGACCGTTTTGGCATGACGCGCTACGCCGAGTACCCCGCGGGCGCGTTGTCGTACGGCGACCAGCGCCGCGTCGAGATGATGCGCGCGCTGGCGCTCAAGCCCGAAGTGTTGCTGCTCGATGAACCGGTGGCCGGCATCAACGAGGTGGAGGCCGCCAAGCTGGGAGACATCTTTCGCACCCTCGCCACCGAGGGTGATGGCATGGCGGTGCTGCTGATCGAGCACAACATGCGTTTCGTGACCAACCTGTGCGACTACGTGTACGTGCTCGACAGCGGTATGTTGATCTCTCAGGGCAGTGCCGAGCAGGTGGTCAACGACCCGGTGGTCGTCAAGGCCTACCTGGGGGACGACGAAGATGCTTGAGATTTCGGGTCTTCACGCCAGCTACAGCGGCAACGAAGTGCTGCACGGCGTGTCCATCAAGGTCGCCGAGGGCGAAATGGTGGCGATCATCGGCCCCAACGGCGCCGGCAAGTCGACCCTGCTCAGTTGCATCAGCGGCCTGCTGGGCAGCACCGGCGGCACGATCAAGCTGGACGGCCGGGATATCACCGGCGAGGCCGCGTTCCGGATTTCCCGCTCCGGCCTGCTGCAGGTGCCCGAGGGGCGCCAGATCCTGGGCGAGCTGACGGTGCTGGAAAACCTGCAACTCGGCGTGACCGCGTTGCACCACCGCAAGCCCACGCACGACCTGCGCCGGGTCTATGCGCTGTTCCCGATCCTGGAGGAACGCAGCCAGCAACGCGCCGGCTCGCTCTCGGGCGGCCAGCAGCAGATGCTGGCCATCGGGCGCGCGCTGATGGGCGGGCCGCGGCTGCTGCTGCTGGACGAACCCAGCCTGGGCCTGTCACCGCTGCTGGCCAGGCAGGTGCTCGGCGCGCTGAGTGATCTCAACCGGGAAGGACTGACGATCCTGCTGGTGGAGCAGAACGCACGGGCGGCATTGCGCGCCACCAAGCATGCCTACGTGCTCGAGCAGGGCAAGATCGTCCACCATGGCCCCAGCCACGCGTTGGCCCAGGACCCCGAGGTCATTTC
>JANMYG010000094.1:0-3379 GCA_031381865.1 Betaproteobacteria bacterium
CCGGAGCTATAGACCTCGATCATCCCGCGGTGGCTGATGTAGATCTCGGTCTCGCCGGAAGCGGTGCGCTCCAGCCGGGTGCGGAACTTGTCACGCTCGGCGGTCGAGTAAACGCTGTCGATCAATTTGCCAATCGAACTGCGAATGAAATCCTGCGGAATCTTGGCGCGATTCTCGGCCCAGTCGGTTTCCATGATGCCCAGATTGCGCTGATCCGTTGCCAACAGGAATCCGCTCTCCTGCCAGAAGTCCTTGATCGGTTCCCAGAGCTGGTCAGCCGGCCGCTTGACCACCAGCCAGCGCTGGTTTCCGGCGCGCTCGACGCGCACGTCCGACAGGGTTGCCACCGCTACCGGCACCGATGGTGAACTCTGCCCCAGCTGGTATGACGAGGCGGTGACGGGTCCGCCGCCCGGTATGGCATAACGGTTGTCGCGCGACAACTGGGTCAGGTCTGGCGGCAGAGCCAGCGAAGGCGCCTTGGATGCGCTCTTGTAATCGATCTTGTCGCTCTCCAGTATCGTGCAGGCGGTCAGCCCGAATGCCAGGCCCAATAGAGCGAGTCTTGGAAATAGTGTCACCAAATTGTCCTTTGAGGAATGGGATTGTCAGATCAGACCGGCGGCGCGCAATGCACCTTCCACCACCGGTTCGAATTCCGGCTCGAGGCGCGTCATCGGCAGCCGCATGGCACCGCCACACAGGCCGAGGCGTTGCATCGCCCATTTCAAGGGAATCGGGTTGGCCTGCACAAACAGGTGCTTGTGCACCGGCAGCAGCTTGAACTGGATCTCCATGGCGCGCCGGCTGTCACCGGCCATGGCGGCGACACACAACTCGTGCATCAGCCGCGGCGCGATGTTCGCCGTGACGCTCACATTGCCCTTGCCACCACACAACATCAGGGCGACCGCGGTCGGGTCGTCGCCCGAGTACACCGCGAATCCGGGTGGCACGTCGCGAATCAGCCACTGCGCACGCTCGATGTTTCCGGTGGCTTCCTTGATGCCCACGATGCCGGGCACCCGGGCCAGGCGCAGCACGGTGTCATGGCCCATGTCCGCCACGCTGCGCCCAGGTACGTTGTACAACACCATCGGCAGGTCGACGGCTTCGGCAATCGCCTTGAAGTGCTGGTACTGGCCCTGCTGGGTCGGCTTGTTGTAATAGGGAACGACCTGCAGATGGCAGTCGGCCCCCACCTCCTTGGCAAAGCGGGTCAACTCGATCGCTTCGGCCGTGGAGTTGGCACCACAACCGGCCATGATCGGTACCCCTGCCTTGGCCTGCTCGACCGAGACGCGGATGATTTCGCAGTGTTCCTGGACGTTGACCGTGGGTGATTCACCGGTGGTGCCGACCACGCCGATGCAGTCCGTCCCCTGTGCGATGTGCCAGTCGATGAGCTTGCGCAGCGCCGGGTAATCGACGCTGCCGTCGTCATGCATCGGCGTGACGAGCGCCACGATGCTGCCAGTAATAGGAGTCATAACCGCAGTAAAAAACGGGAAGCTCGCATTCTACCCAGTCACTACAGCGGGTAACGTGGCGGCAGCGACCCGTCGGTGTCGCCCACGGCAGGGTATACCGCGGCAATCCGTTGCACGAAACGCGCCGGCGCGTCGCAGAACCCGTCCTCATAAGCGACCACCCGAAGGCCCGCGCACACATCCAGCAGTTCGCCCGGCGCCAGCAGGAAATCGGCGCGCGACGGCTTGCCCACGCTGGCGTTGCCCTGCGCAAAAGTCTCGTACAGCAACACGCCACCGGGCGCGAGGCTGTGCAGGGTGGTCGGCAGCAGCGGGCGCCAAAGATAGTTGGTCACGACGACCGCGTCGAACTGGCGTGGAAGCCGGTCCTGCAGCAGAGGCCACGGCGCGTTTTCGATGTCCGCCAGCAGCACCTGCGCGTTGCCGCCTGCCACCAGGTCGGCCAGCGAGTCGACCGCCTCTGGTGAGCGGTCCACGCCGACCACCGGGTGGCCTAGTCGCGCGAACCAGCGCAGGTGCCGACCGCGTCCGCAGGCGACATCCAGGACACTGCCGCCCGCGGCGACCAGATGCGACCAGCGCCGGATCCACGCCGACGGCTGCGCTTCGCCATGCACTCCCGTCAGCATGCGCAGGCTCCGGCCACGCGGGCCGGCCACGCCGACAACCGAAGCTGCGTGGCGCTCAAAAGCAGGCCCAGACTTGTTGTGCCAGCGTGAGCATGAATTCGGGACGGGTGTACAGCATGAACACCGCCAGCAGCAACGCGAGCGCCACGCAGCCGAAGGCGACCTGGCGCCACACGCCATGACGCGCGGCAGTCATGTGCCAACACCTCCCGCCGTGACCGGCCGGCTGGCGCGATGGATGGCGTTTTCGTTGACCGGAAGGTTGATCAGGGCGGCGAACACGCCCAGGCCGATGGCGATATACCAGACGACGTCATAACTGCCGGTTCGGTCATACAACACGCCGCCGAGCCAGACACCCATGAAGGAGCCCGCCTGGTGGCTCAGAAACACGAAACCGCTGAGCATGGACAGGTGCGCCACGCCGAAAATCTGGGCCACCGCCGCGTTGGTGGCGGGCACGGTGGACAACCACAACAGGCCCATCACGCTGGCGAACACGTAGACGCTCGCGGCGCTCAATGGCGCGAGCAGGAAGACGGCGATCACCACCGCC
Source organism: Betaproteobacteria bacterium (assembly GCA_031381865.1). Lineage (GTDB taxonomy): Bacteria > Pseudomonadota > Gammaproteobacteria > Burkholderiales > Burkholderiaceae_C > CAISIP01. The sequence goes on from JANMYG010000094.1 coordinate 2,676, forward strand.
CGTGCGAGGTAGATGAACGCCAGTATGTTTGCCTTCTTGAGGTGTTGCCCGAGCACCCCCGCGCCGTAAGTCCCGAACACGTTGAACAGGCCGATCAGGGCCAATGCGTAACTCGCGACCTGCGGTGACAGGCCCTTGTCCTTGAGATAACTGGGCATATGCACGCCGATGAATACGACCTGGAAGCCACAGACGAAATAACCCGCCATCAGTAACTGGAAGCTGGGGTATTTGAATGCCTCGCGCAAGGCCTGCAGGATGGTCTGCTCGCGCCTGGGCGCTGCGCCGGCCGCGTAACCGGGCTCCCGCAGCCCGATCGCCAGCGGGGCCATCAGCAGCGCCGCAAGCCCCAGCACCACCAGCGCCTGCTGCCAGCCCAGCGCGCTGATCAGGAAGCCTTCGGCGGGCACCATGAGGAACTGGCCGAACGACCCTGCCGCGGCCGCGATGCCCATCGCCCACGACCGGCGCTCGGCGGGCACGTTGCGCCCTATGACGCCATAAATCACGGCGTAGGTCGTGCCGGCCTGCGCAATGCCTATCAACACACCGCTGCTGGCGGCAAACAGCAAGGGCGTGGGTGCATAGGCCATGCCGACCAGGCCCAGGCCGTAGACGAACGCTCCGGCCACTATCACGCGCAGCGCGCCGAACCGGTCGGCGACCATGCCCGCGAAAACACCTGCCACGCCCCAGGAAATGTT
>JANMYG010000783.1:0-9583 GCA_031381865.1 Betaproteobacteria bacterium
CTGGAGGGCCAGCGCGACAAGAAGCGTCGTGAACTCTTTGTCAGGCAAGATGAGATTCAGGCAGGGCGCGACGGTTTGATATTGGAGCTTGAGCAGCAACTCCATCAAACAATTGCTGAGCACACTGTCGTGTGCGTCGAATGGCAGCTGGCCTAAGGAAGAGACAATGCGTGCAGCACAGGAGATAAGGCGATGAATCCGACCCCGATCACGAAGATCATCATCAAGCGATTTCGAAGTTTTCCTTCGGCGGTATTCGAGATGGACAACCCGGTGTTTGTCGTCGGGCGAAACGGGTCTGGCAAGTCCAATCTGGCCGATGTGTTTGGGTTCGTCGCGGAGGCTATGTCCGCTCCGTTGCAGGCAGTCTTTGATCGCAAGGGGGGCATTGCCGCAGTGCGCAATCGAAGTGCTGTCAAAAGCGCACCACCCATCATGGGCCTGGCTTTCGAATTTGGCTCGTTCAACGGCATCGACGGTGGTCGTTTCGCGTTCGAAGTAAAAGCGTTACCAAATTACGGCTTTCGCGTGATACGCGAGCAGTGTCTGGTGCGCAAGAGGGATGGCGCGCGCTGGTGGTTCGACCGCGCCGATACTGCGGCGGGCAGCACGTGGAGCAGCAACGCCGATGGTCTTACCCCCGCGCTCGAACCAACCGCGTTGGCTCTGCCTCTGGTTGGTGGCGACGAGCGCTTTGCGCCCATCTTTAAGGTACTTGGCGCTATGCGTGTCTATTCCATCGAACCGGCAAAGCTGCGCGACATGCAGGACCCAGACAGCGGCCTTGCCCTCAGGCCCGACGGCGGCAACGCCGCAAGCGTGTTGCAGGAGTTGACCCGTGATAGAGCCAGCCCGTTGCGCGAGGAAATTCACCAGTTTCTCGAAGCCATTGCCCCCGGCACGACATCAGTGGTCCCCAAAAAACACGGCAACAAGCTCTCGATGAGTTTTACCCAGACGTGGGGAGAAGGCAAGAAGCTGATCTTTGATGCTTTCAGCATGTCCGACGGTACCTTGCGTTCTTTGGGTTTGATCATGGCTGTGTTTCAGCGGCCCAGTCCGTCTGTGTTGGTCATCGAAGAGCCCGAGGCGACGATTCATCCTGGCGCTTTGGGCGCGGTGCTTGATCTGATTCGGCGCGCGTCCAAGACCATGCAGGTGGTGGTTACCACACACAGCCCGGAACTGCTCGATGCGAGTTGGATTACGGACGATAACCTGCGCATCGTCTCCTGGCAGGAAGGCGCATCGCATCTGCTGTTGCCTTCCGCCGCCACACGCGAGGCGATGCGACGCCACCTCATGGGGGCGGGCGAATTGTTGCGATCCAACGCGCTTCATCCCGAAGAGATTTTTGCAAATGATGAAACCTTGCGCAGCGGCAGCCTCTTCGAAAGTCTCGCATGACGATCTATCCCATCGTCGAGGGCCATGGTGAAGTCACTGCGGTGCCCGTGTTGTTGCGTCGATTGCTGCATGACCACGCGCAGTGTTTTGGAGTCGCCGTGGGCACGCCTGTACGGCGAACGCAGGCGCAGTTTCGACGCGAAGCAGACGTTCATACGGCAGTCAGGCTTGCGTTGGCTCAGCCGCGCTGTGGTGCCGTACTGCTGCTGTTCGACGGCGAAGACGACTGCCCTGTCAACCTTGCAGTTACCGTCCGGTCCTGGGCGAGAGCGGCCGCCGGGGCGATTCCCTGCGAGGTGGTCATCGCCTACCGGGAATACGAAACCTGGTTTCTCGCCGCCGTCGAATCGCTGCGTGGCCAATGTCGCATCGCCAATGATGCGTCGGCACCGGCCGACCCGGAATCCAAACGCAACGCCAAGGGCGCGTTAGAAGCCTTTATGCCTGGTGGTGCGTCTTATGCCGAAACGATCCACCAGCAGAAGCTGAGCGCGATATTCGACATGTCGCTCGCTCATCGGCGCAATCGTTCGTTTCGCAAGCTGACCAAGGCAGTTGGTGACCTGCTGGTGCAGCTCGGGGAACCGGTACCTGCTTGGCCGCCCGCCGGCTGGCAATGACAACATCGCAAAAGAGCGCCCGCATGACCGACCCAACAATCATTTGCCCGAACTGCAAGACGAGATTCGACTGACCGAATCGTTGGCGGAACCAATGCTGGCTGCAACGCGGAAGCAGTTTGACCGGTAGCTTGCCCAAAAGGATGAGGACGTTGCCAAACGCGAACAGGGGCTTCGTGACAAGGAGAAGCAACTGGCGGATGCCAAACGCACTCTGGACGAGCAGGTTTCCGATCAAGTCGCGGCGCAATTGAAGGCTGCCGTGTTCTGCACCTTGCTCGGCACGGCCTAGCGCAACGGTTTGAATCCACAGGCCTATTTGCGATTCGTACTGGACCGCATCACCAATCATCCGATCAACCGCATGGACGATTTGCCGCCCTGGGCGGTGGCCGGCCAGATCAACTCGGCAATAGCGGAGCAACGCCTGCCGGCATAAAGCATTGGCACAATGGTGGCCATGGGTACACCACTGCATGAGGTGAGCGGCAAATCAGAGCGCTCCAAGACAGCCAAGATCGCCAAGGTCTTTCAATTGCGCGTCGATCTGCGGGGCACCAGGCCCAAGATCTGGCGGCGCATCGTGGTGCCCGCCACCATCAAGTTGCCCACCTTACATGTGGTGCTGCTGCGGGCCATGGGCTGGCAGGGCGGACACCTGCATGAGTTCCTGTTCGGCGACGTCAACTATGGCCGCCCCGAGACTGAGTGGGACTTGCCTGACGGCGTGCAGGATGAAACCCGCGTGTCGCTGCGCAAGGCACTCGATGGCGGCTCAACGTTTACCTGGGTTTATGACTACGGTGACAACTGGCAGCACAAGATCAAGGTCGAGCGTGCAGTCGACATGGGTGTGCCGCTGGACTCGCCAATGTGTATCACCGGGCAAGGGGCCTGTCCACCAGAGGACGTCGGGGGAGTGCCGGGCTACGAGTACTTCCTGGCGGCCATCGCCGACCCCAGTCATCCTGAACATGCCGAGCTGAAGGATTGGTGTGGCGGCGCATTCGATTCGGCCGCGTTTGACGTCGCCGAAGTGCAGCAGCGGCTCGACGAGATCACGCTCTGATCGATTCCCGGCTAACTGTCAATCACGGTCTTCGTCGGGCTATTACTTACAAGGAACCGCTCCCATGACACAAGCCGCGTTGATCGCCCTCGACTGGGGCACCTCCAACCTGCGTGCCAGCCTGCTGGATGCGCGCGGGCAACCGCTCGAAACACGCGCCGCGGCGGGCGGGATCATGGCGGTCAGGAATGGCGCCTTCGACGAAGCGCTGGTCGCGTTGTGCGGCGACTGGTTGCTGCAGCACGACTGCCCGCTGCTCGCCAGTGGCATGATCGGCAGCCGCCAGGGCTGGAAGGAAGCGCCCTACCTGCCTTGTCCGGCTGCTATCTCCGACAGCGCCGGTGTGCTGACCACGGTCGCGATTGCCGGCACCGGCACGACCGGGCCGCAGCGTGTGTTGCATATCGTGCCGGGCCTTCAGTACACCGACAGCAGCGGCGCATATGACGTCATGCGTGGCGAGGAAACGCAGATATGGGGTGCGGCATTGCCCGCCGGCAGCATCTGCGTATTGCCGGGCACGCACAGCAAGTGGGCCTGGCTCGACGGGCGCGGCGCCATCGGCCAGTTCCGCACCTTCATGACCGGCGAGTTGTACGGCCTGCTGACCCAGCATGGCATCCTGGGCCGGCTGATGGTTTTCGGCCACGACCGCCGGGACGATTTCGTGGCGGGGGTGCGCCATGGCATCGCCGGGCACGGGCAGTTGTCGCACGTGATTTTCGCGGCGCGCACGGCCGGCCTGATGGGGCAGATCGAGCCGCAAGGCTTGCCCGACTACCTGTCCGGCATCCTGATCGGCGGCGAGATCGGTGCTGTCGCGCATGCGGTCCCGCAGGCCGCCCGCCAGCTTGCCATCAGCTTGATTGGCGACGACGACTTGTGCGCGCGTTATGAACTTGCCTGCGAGTTGATGGGCCTGCCAACGCGGCGTGCGGCGCCCGGTTCGACCGCGGCCGGCCAATGGATGGTCGCCCGCGCCGCCGGCCTGGTGCCGGCGCCCACCTAAGGGTCGGATCGGCCACATGGTGCGCGCCGACGCGATGGTGTCGTGCATCGCGAAAGGCCCAATGGAAAAGCAGGCCTGGCGCGATGTGATTCGGATAGCATCAACTCCAGAACACTCCAGAACCCTCGCATGCCGATGGTTGCGGGGCCGCCGGGCTTGTTGAAAGGGGGAACGACCTATGCGCCGACTCAAGACGAACTCGAACGACGACTTCCGGCTCAAGGCTTATGCCGGCACCAACGGTGTCCTGCTGGCGGTGGACCTCGCCGAGTCGCGCCGCGCGGGCCTGCTGGGCTTCGCGTTCCGGCAGAAGGAGGGCACCAAGCCCTGGCAGTGGCTGCTCAACAGCCTGACATTTCCGGGCCGGCCGCACACCTTGCCGCAGTGGAACGCCACACCGAGCAACCTGGCGCCGATCCAGAAGTTCCGCTGGGCCGACTACAGCATCGAACCCAACACCACCTGCAGGTACCGCGTGCACCCGGTCTACGGCACGCCCGATGCTCTGGTGCTGGGCGAGGCACTCGAGGTCAGCGTGACCACCGACGACGGCAAGCCGCTCGGGCACCGCGTGATCTTCAACCGGGCGGTTGCGGCGAGCCAGGCCTTCGGCCGCACGTTCCCGGAAATGGACAAGCTGCTCACCGACAACAAGAACCTGGCCATCGAAGACTGGCCGGCCGCGCCGCGCGACTGGCTGCAGCACGGCCTGCTGGACCAGATCCTGGCGTTCATCGCCCGCGCCAAGAGCAAGTCCTGGGCGCTCGACATCGCCATCTACGAATACGAACTCAAGGCCATCGTCGACGCCGTCAATGCGGCGCACCAGCGCGGTGTGAGGGTGCGCGTTCTGTACCACGCCAAGACGGGCGATGCGCAGACGGCGCAGAACGAGGCCAGCCTGGCGAAAATCCCGGCCTCGAAAAAGCGCGCTCGCGTCACCAGCAAGATATTCCACGACAAGTTCATCGTGCTGAGCAAGGTCAACACCGCAGGACAACGCGTGCCGCAGGCGGTGTTGTGCGGCAGCACCAATTTCACCGAGAACGGTGTCTACCGGCAGGCCAACGTGGTGCACGCAACCGACGACAAGGCGACCGCCGCCAGTTACCTGCAGATGTTCGGCGTGGTCTGGGACAGCCCTGCCGACGTGGATGGCACGCGCAAATGGATCACCAAGAACAACCCGATCGACGCGGCCAAGGCGCTGTTCGCAGGTTTTTCTCCGCGTTCGGGTGGTGGCGACCTGTCGGAGTTCATCACCGTGATTCACGGGGCCGACAAGGACCTGCTGTTCGCGACCGCGTTCGCGTTGCCGGAGGCCATCCTCGATGCGATGCTGGGCGCCGAGCACGACTCGGTGCTGCGTTACGGCATCCAGAACAGCGCCAGCCGCATCACCGGTTACCACGCCGACCGCACGGCCGAGTTCGCCGCCACCGCCCTGTTGTCGAACGGCCTGGAAGGCTGGGTCAAGGAGGGCCTGCGGGGCCAGCGCGGCAACCTGCTGGTGCACCTCAAGGCCATCGTGGCCAACTTCACCAGCGACGCGCCGGTGGTCATCAGCGGCAGCCACAACCTCAGCGCCTCGGCCAGCAACGGCAACGACGAGAACTACCTCATCATCCGCGGCGACACCGACCTGGCCGACCGGTACGGGCTGGAGATCATCCGCTTCTACGAGCATTACCGCTTCCGTTACTACGCCAAGCTGCTCAAGCTCGACAAGGTGCGTCCGCTGGCGATCGATGACAGCTGGGCCGATGCCTACTACCAGCCAGGCAATCTGAAGGCCTTGTCGCGCCTGCGCTTTTCCGGCCGCTGAGCACTACCGGGCGCGGTGTTGACAATCCGCAATGCCATGGCGCTGGCCTTGCGGTACACACTGGAGGGTCAACTGTCCGCAGCGCATCTCTCCGCACCATGTTCATCGACCGCAACGACGCCGCCATCCGCCTGGCCGAGCGGCTCAAGGCCTACCGTGGCCGCAACCCGCTCGTGCTGGCGATCCCGCGTGGTGCGGTGCCGATGGCCAGGACCATCGCCGAGCGGCTGGACGGCGAGTTCGACGTGGTGCTGGTGCGCAAGCTGCGCGCGCCCTACCAGAGCGAACTGGCGGTGGGTTCGGTCAATGAAAGCGGCTGGACCTATGTTGCGCCTTTCGCCGAGTCCTATGGCGCCGACGCAGACTACCTCGAGGCCGAAAAACGCACGCAAATGGAGACCATCCGGCGCCGGCGCGCCCAGTACACGCCGATCCGCCCTCCGATCGACCCGGCCGCTCGCGTCGTGATCGTCATCGATGACGGGCTGGCCACGGGCGCCACGATGATCTCGGCACTACACGCCCTGCGCGCCAGCCACCCCGCCGAACTGGTATGCGCCGTGCCGGTGGCGCCGCCCGACACCTTGAAGAAGGTCGAGGCGCTGGCGGACGCAGTCGTGTGCCTGGATGCGCCGGCGAATTTCCACGCGGTCGGCCAGTTCTACCGGCATTTCCCGCAGGTCGACGACGAGGAAGTCGCGGCCATGCTCAGGCGCGATCCGGGGCCGGCCGATAACTGATACCAAATCGCATTCAATTGGCAATATCTGTTCGGGCTGAGCTTGGCCTGTCCTGAGCCAGTCGAAAGGTCGAAGCCACTCGGCCCTTCGACCCGTCGACAGGCTCTGGGCAGGCCGAGCTCGGGGTGAACGGTTCAGGTCATTGAACCTGGAAACGGCAGTTGACCGCTTGTTTTTCGCTGGAAGGTCCGATGAACGCTGACATTCCTGGCCACGACGACACGCACCTTGCGGGTGATGGCGCTACGCGCCCGATTGAGCCGCCCTGTGCCGCGCTGGCCGCGTTGCTCCTCCTTGCTGGCAGAAGCCAGCTGCGCCGTCGCGCCTTGCCAGCACACCCCATGACGGCCCACTCTGGCGCGTCCAACTGCCGTTTCCAGGTTGAACGCCAAGGCTTATGAGCCCTGGCGCGACAGCATCACGCCATGCCGATCGCGATCGGTATGCGCTTGCGGCCGAAATTGCCGGCCTGTGCCGCAAAACGCCCGGCGACCGCGGCGCCGCAGTCCGGGCAATGTCCGTCCGGCGCCAGGCGGTACTGGTTGATCTGGTACCAGTCGCGCACGATCAGTGGCGCCTGGCAGCCGGGGCAGTAGGTGGTGTCGCCTTCGCGGTGGTGCACGTTGCCGGTGTAGACGTAATGCAGCCCGGCCTTGAGCGCGATGTTGCGCGCGCGCACCAGCGTCGCTGGCGGCGTGGCCGGCACATCGGTCATCTTGTGGTCGGGATGGAAGGCCGAAAAGTGCAGCGGCACGTCGGGCCCCAGTTCCTGCATGATCCAGCGGCTCATCGCGGTGATCTCTTCGTCCGAGTCGTTCTTGCCCGGGATCAGCAGCGTCGTGATCTCGAACCACACGCTGGTTTCATGCCGCAGGTAGACCAGCGTGTCGAGCACCGGCTGCAGGTGCGAACTGGTGAGCTTCTGGTAGAAGTCGTCGGTGAAGGCCTTCAGGTCGACGTTGGCGGCGTCCATCCTGGCATAGAAATCGCGCCGCGGCTGGTCGTGCATGTAGCCGGCCGTAACGGCCACCGCCTGTACGCCCAGCGCGTGGCAGGCATCGGCGACGTCCATCGCGTATTCGGCAAAGATCACCGGGTCGTTGTAGGTGAAGGCCACGCTCTTGCAGCCGTATTTGACCGCCTCCTGGGCGATGGTCCGGGGCGACGCCTGGTCCATCAGCCGGTCCATGTCGCGCGACTTGCTGATGTCCCAGTTCTGGCAGAACTTGCAGGCCAGGTTGCAGCCGGCGGTGCCGAACGACAACACGCTGCTGCCCGGGTAGAAGTGGTTGAGCGGTTTCTTCTCGATCGGGTCGATGCAGAAACCCGACGAACGGCCGTAGGTGGTAAGGATCATGCTGTCGCCCCGGCGCGCGCGCACGAAACACGCGCCGCGCTGGCCCTCGTGCAGCTTGCAGTCGCGCGGGCACAGGTCGCACTGCATGCGCCCATCGTCGGCCCAGTGCCAGTAACGGCCGGGGTAGGTCGATTCCTGAGTCATGGTGTCACCTCGTCGTGCGATACGGCGGCGCTGCGCGCAAGGTCCGACTCCTTCCATTTGCTGACCGTATAACGCTGCAGCCGCACGCCCGCGCCCCAGAAATCCGCTGGCAGCCCCGCCTTCTGCTTGAGCTGCGCCATGAACTCGCCGGTGTGCGGCAACTGCTCCCATACCTGCGGCAGGAAGGTGCTGCGGTGGCGCCCGAATTCCAGCACCACGCCGTGGACTCCGGGCCGCAGCTGCGCCAGCGCCTCGGCTTCGGTGTCGAAGCTGATCGGCTGCATCGGCGACAGCAGCGACACCTCGAGCTCCGTGTAGTGCAACTCCGCCGCGACCAGCGGCGAAAACCGCGGATCGCGCAGCGCGGCGGCCACCGCGTTGGCCTTGACATCGGCCAGCACGGGCCGGTGTGCCTGCAGCGTGCCGATGCAGCCGCGCAGTTGCCCGCGCTGCACCAGCGTGACGAAGGTCGCGCCGGGCTCGTGCAGCCACGCGGCATCTTCGGCCGCCGCGTGCGAACGGCCCAGGGCGGCCGCGATCGCCGAGCGCGCGATCGGCAGCAGGGTGTGGCCGGCGTCACTGGACATGGACGGGCTCCTGCGCAAAAGAGACGGCGGCGTAACCGACCACGCGTTGCCGGTCGCCGGCCGTGTCGCCCGAGTTGCACAACCCCAGCAGCTCGGGCCGCAGATGGTGTTGCCGCGCGGCCAGCAGCAGGCCATTGACGGGTGTGCCGCCGCAGGCCTGCTCATGGGTGATCGGCCCGCCCAGGGCCAGGATGTGTCGCACGGTGTCGCGGTCCACCGACTGGGCAGCGGCGTAGGGCAGGAAGTGCGACAGGTCGGAACTGACCACGATCAAGGTCTCGGGCCCGCCCCAAAGCATTTCCAGCACCTGCGCCACCTCGGCGGCGGTGGCGTCGCCCACCGCGAGCGGCACCAGCGTGAATGCGTCAAGCACCGATTGCAGGAACGGCAGTTGCACTTCGAGCGAGTGCTCGTGCGCGTGGGCGGAAGCGCTCACGACCACCTGGCGCAGTGGTGTGATCGCGGCCACGGCCGCCTGGTCGATCTCGATGTCGCCCAGGGGGGTGGAAAAACGATCCGCACCCGGCAGGGCCAGGCCCCGCACCGGCACCCGGTGCACCGGACCCAGCAATACCACGCGGCGGATCGTCGCGCGCCCCGCCGCCAGGCGCGCGTAGGCGCGCGCGGCCATCGCGCCGGAATAGACATAACCGGCATGCGGAACGATCAGCGCCTTGGGACAGTCGGCGCCTGCTGCGCCGGCGCTGGCGGCCTCGGCCAGCATGGCGTGCACGCTGCTTCCCAGCACAGAGGCCTGCGCGGGATAAAAGGCGCCGGCGACGGCGGGTGGGCGGATCTGGTGCATGGCGGCCTCGCGTGGGGACT
>JANMYG010000813.1:0-6639 GCA_031381865.1 Betaproteobacteria bacterium
CCTGCGGCCGGCCCCGCGGCAGGCCCCGCGGCCAGTCCCGCGGCTGGCGGCGCGGCAGGCGCGGGCGGGCCGGCGCAGGGGCGCATGAACGGCACCCGGACCACCTGCAGCGTCACGTGCTCGATCTCGAAGCGGTCATGCAATTGCCGTGTGGCATCCTGCAGGAAGGCATCGTCGGCATGGCCTTCGGGCATCACCAGATGCGCGGTCATCGCGATCTGCGAGGTGCCCATGGCCCACACATGCAGGTCGTGCACACGCGCCACACCCGGCAGGGTTTCCAGCAGCGCCTGCACGGCGCGCAGGTCCACACTCTCGGGCACCCCGTCGAACAGCAGGTGCAGCGAGTTCTTGAACAGGTCCCAGGTGCCCACCACGATCACCGCCGCGATCACGAGGCTGGCCACCGGGTCGAGCCAGCCCCAGCCGAACCACAACGCCAGGCCGCCGGCCACCACCACGCCGGCAGACACCAGCGCGTCGGCGGCCATGTGCAGGAACGCGCCGCGGATGTTGAGGTCGCTGTCGCGCCCGCGCATGAACATCAGCGCCGTGAGCGTATTGACGACGATGCCGATGCCGGCCACCGCCATGATCGTGACACCCGCGATCGGCGCCGGTGCCTGCAGCCGCTGCAGCGCCTCCCACACCAGCGAACCCATGGCCACCAGCAGCAACAGCGCGTTGATGAACGCCGCCAGGATGCTGGCGCGTTTCCAGCCGTAGGTGTGGCGCGCATCGGGCCGCAACCGGCCGGCCAGCGCGCCGCCCCAGGCCAGCACCAGGCCGATCACGTCGCTCAGGTTGTGCCCGGCGTCGGCCAGCAGCGCCAGCGAGTTGACCTTCCAGCCGTAGAAGGCCTCGATCGCGACGAAGGCGATGTTCAGCCCGATGCCGATGGCGAAGGCGGCGTTGAAATTGGCCGGGGCGTGCTGGTGGTCGTGGCCGACGCTCATGTCGGAGGCTTCCTGTCACGTGGCTTGGTCGCTTGGGTCATTGGCGGATTCCCGACGGCTTGCGAAGTGCGAACCCCATTGTGAAGCCAGGCGGCCGATCGGAGCGGCGGCGCAACCCGGCTGGACCAACCCGCGCCCCGTACTGCGGTTGCCAGGCCAGCCGGCGCAGGCTTGGCGCTCAGGCGCCCGCCACCAGCACATCCGGCACCGGCGCCGCCGGCACTTCAGCGGCTGCACAGGTGCAACTTGCAGGATCGGAAAGGTCCAAGGTGCTGTAGACCGGCGCGAAGCCGCCGCCGGGGGTGCGAAAGTTGGTGGTCTGGCCCTGGTACAGGCGCGCGGCCACCCACTGCACCTGTCCCGCGTAGGCATAGGCGCGCAGGTCGAACTTCATGCTCTGGGTGCCGTCGTGTTCGTCCACGATCCGCTGACCGGGTGCGACGATGGCCTGGGCGACGTAGTCGCCCTGCAGGATCTCCTGCCATACCCGCCTGGTGAGCTTGTCGCCGCGGTAGGCGGCGCGGCTGCCGTACCCTGCCACCGGCTTGAAGAACAGGCTGCGGCGGATGTCCCACAGGCGTTGTGCATCGGCGGGATCGAGCACCTCGGTATGGGGCACGTGCGCCAGCAGGATCTGCCGCGTCTGCGCCGGCACAGCGAGCGCCTGCAGCCGCGCCGCATCGCTAAACAGCGCCAGGTGGCGTTTGTCGGCATACAGCGCGTGGGTCTGCGCGTTCGGCGTCAGCACCACCGCTTGCGCGACATAGGCTTCACGCAGGGCGGCGCTGGCCGGCTGCTCGAGGTAGAAATCGGTCAGCCGGTTGTAGACCAGGTCGACGGCGAGTTCCCCGTGCCACAAGGCGCCGTCGCGCCATACGAGCGAAGACGGCGCGGCAATCACCGTGCGCACACCGTGGCGCTCGAACAATTGCTGGAACAGCAGGAACTCCGGGTACAGGTACTGCTGCTCGGGTGCATCGTCGACGATTGCGATGCTGGCCAGCGGGCGGGTGTGCCCGGCCAGACGCCACTCGTCGTGGAACATCGCCACCATGCGCCGCTCGAACGCCGCCACAGTCGCGGGCGTGGGCAGCATCTGGTCCATCGCCACGCAGCAGGCGCGTTGTGCGCGCGCCAGCACCGCGTTGAGCATCGCCCCACCGGCATTGGTGTTGATCTCGATCAGCCCCAGCCGGCCCTGGTCGAGATGGAAGTCGTAACCGAAGAACGCGCCGCGCGGGCCCGGCGCGCCCAGCCGGGCGATGGCCGGCGCGCTGGCCAGCACCTGTTCGCGGTAGGCCGCAAGGGCCACCACCGATTCGACCGCCTGCACCACCTGCGCCATGCGCTGCAGCTGGGGCGCCGGCACGAACACCGGTTGGGCCGCAAACAGGTATGGGCAACGCTGGGCGACCAGCTCCGACAGTCCCGGCTGGCCCAGCTCCGAATCGAGCGCGCGCTGCAGTGCGCCCCGGTCGAGGCTGAAACAGAAACAGGCGTTGTTGGGCTGGGCGATGGCGTCCGCGGTCAACGCGCCGGGCAGCTGTGGCAGCCCCGCCGTGGCGACCTCGTTCATGCGGCACCCCGTTCGTACCAGCCCTTGCTGGAATTGACGACACGCACCACCAGCAGCATCACGGGCACCTCGATCAGCACACCCACGACGGTGGCCAGTGCGGCGCCGGACTCGAAGCCGAACAGGCTGATCGCCGCCGCCACGGCGAGCTCGAAGAAGTTGCTGGCGCCGATCAGCGCCGACGGGCAGGCGACGTTGTGCGACTCGCCGACGCGGCGGTTCAGCCAGTAAGCCAGCGACGAAGTGAACAGCACTTGGACCAGGATCGGTATCGCCAGCATGCCGATCACCAGCGGCTGCTCGAGGATCGCCTTGCCCTGGAACGCGAACAGCAGCACCAGCGTGGCCAGCAGCGCAGTGATCGACCACGGGCCGATCCTGGCCAGGGTGGCGTCGAGTGCCGCCGGGCCGCGCCGCAACAGGGTCTTGCGCCACAGCTGGGCCAGCATGACCGGGATCACGATGTACAGGCCGACCGAGGTCAGCAGCGTATCCCACGGCACGCTGATCGACGACAACCCCAGCAGCAGCGCCACGATGGGCGCGAACGCAAACACCATGATGGCGTCGTTGAGCGCCACCTGCGACAGCGTGAACAGCGGATCGCCGCCGGTGAGCCGGCTCCAGACGAACACCATCGCGGTGCAGGGCGCCGCCGCCAGCAGGATCAGCCCGGCCACGTAACTGTCGAGTTGCTCTGGCGGCAGGTACGGCGCAAATACCTGCCGGATGAAGATCCAGCCCAGCAGCGCCATCGAAAACGGCTTGACGCCCCAGTTGATGAACAGCGTCACCCCGATGCCGCGCCAGTGGCGCCCGACCTGGTGCAAGGCGCCGAAATCGACCCGCAGCAGCATCGGGATCACCATTACCCAGATCAGCAGCCCCACCGGCAGGTTGACCCGCGCAATCTCCATGCGGCCCAGCAGTTGGAACGGGCCGGGGAAGAACTGGCCCAGCGCGATGCCGACCACGATGCACAGGAACACCCAGACCGTGAGGTAACGCTCGAACAGGTTCATGGGAGCCGGTGCTGCGGCCGGTGCGGGCAAGGTGGCAGTGTTGGTCATTGGTTCTCAGTTGCGGCCGATGTCGGCCAGTGCGGTGGCCAGCGTCGCGTGGTCCATGGTTTCGAGCGGCAATGCCAGCAGTTGCAGCATGCGGTAACCGATCGCCTGGCGCGTCAGCTCGAACGCGCGCCGCTGGCCGTCGATGCCGCCCTCGGCATGGGAAGGGTCGGGGTAGGCCCAATGCACCCTGGCTGGCTCGCCGCCGCCAACACCGAAAAAGACCGGGCAGGTCTCGGCCGCCGCGCTGTCGCACACCGTGATCACGATCGACAACCGGGGCGCGCCGGCGGCGCTGAATTCATCCCAGCTCTTGCTGCGGCAACGCTCGGTGTCGATGCCGACGTTTTCCAGCACCTCGATCGCCAGCGGGTTGACGCGAGCGCTCGGCGCACTGCCCGCGCTGTGCGCCCGGACATCGCGGCCGAGCCTGGCCGCCCACTGGTTGAGCATGCCCTCGGCCAGCACGCTGCGGGCCGAGTTGTGGGTGCACAGGATCAGCACGTGGAGGGTCATGGCTCGGCCGGGCTGGTTGTCGGTGGGTAATGTGGGGCCGAAGTCCTGGCGGGACGGACCGGTCGAAGTTGTCGACGCGGTCAGGCTCAGCCGGTCGCGGCGCCTCGCTGGCGCCGGGCGCGCTCGAGCATGCGGCTCGCCATGTTCGGGTCCATGCCGTACATGTCGGCGAATGCCTCGACCGTCTGCCCGCCGGCGTCGAAGGCGCGCAGCAGGGCTTCGTCCTTCGCACCGCGGGCCGCCGCCTCGGCCAGCGCTTCGTCCAGCAACTGGTTGGCCGCCTCGTCGCGGCAATGCACAAGTTCCGCGTAGGCCTGCCGGGACAGGCCGGACGCCTCGAAGGCCTGCAGCATGCGGTTGCGCAGTTTCGGGCGCAGGTCTTCGCCGGCACGGCTGTGGCGGCGGCGAAACACCTCGAGCAGGGCCTGGTAGATATGCTCGGGCGCCATGTCCTCCACCGGTTGCCCGTGCAGGTCGTGCCGTTTCTGGCCCGCTGCCACTACCGTCAGATAACGCGTGGAGCGGGTATGCAGACCGAGCGCCTCCTTGAGCGCATTGCGCTCCAGCAGCTCGGGGTGCGCGGCCTGCAGTTCATGGAAGATGCCGCGCTTGAGCGGCACCGCGACGTGACCGAACAGCCGCGGGTAAAGCTGCGCCAATTGCTCCAGCAGCGGATGGTTGCGGGACTGGCGGGCGGCACCGGACACCGCCGCATGGTTCGGAACTGTTGCCTTTACGCCACGACGGCGCTTGGCCACAAGCGCATGATGCGGGGTGTCGACAAGTGCTGCATTTGCAGCGAAATCAGACGGGGCGTCGGTCATGGTGGTCAGGCAGGGACGAGGAAAGTCGCCATCATGCCAGCTTGCAGGTTGATTACAAATGCGGCACCCTACGCGAGGCCGTGTCCCGATACGCTGGCGCCTACGGCGCCGGCAGGCCGAAGTGGCACACCGGTAGCGGCCCTGCCGACGGTGGCGCGGTGGCTGGCAGCAGTGCGGATTGCTGCAGGGCGCCGGATTGACCGCACGGCGCGCAGCGTTGCAAAATCGCGCGCTGCCCCGGGCGGGAGGAAGCAATGCGCAAGCGCAACATTGCAGCACCCCGGGCATGCTGCAATTGCCGCCACCGAGGCATGGTGCGGCGCCGTTAGGGGGATGTGCCGGGCCGGTGGCGGGCAATGCGGCGTTGAGGAGTAGCGACATATGCGTTGGATGAAACCGAATCTGAAAAGCATCTACGGCCTGCTGGGCCAAGCGCCGGCGCTGGTCGAACCGGCCACCGACAAGCGCACGGAGGAGGTGCGCCAGGCCATGCTCGATGCCATGGCGCTCAACGGCCTGGACGAAAAGCATGGTTACCTGATGAGCCGCATTCGTTATGCCAGCAATATCGACACCTTGTGGTACACGCGCACCGACCTGATGACGGCGCTCGCCGCCGAACACGGCGAAACCCACGCGCAAGACCGGGTCACCGCCATATCGCACCTGTTCGTGGGCCTGGTGCCGGCAGCCCTCGGTCCGCGGCTGTCGACGCCGCCGTCGTTGCGCCCGCCACCACCGCCACCGACACGGCCGACACGGCTGTCACGGCTGACCGCCCGGCGGCGCTGAGCCGGCCAGTTCCCCGCAACCGCAGCCCGCGTGGCGCAGCGATCTCAGGGCGGCGGCGCCTTTTCCAGACGGCGGGTTTCACCGATCTTCATCACGTCGAACTGGGCTTGCGTCAGTCCGCGTTCGCGCCGCATTCGCGCCAGCACCAGCGGGGGTTCGTCCAGTGGCTCGTCGGCCAGCGCCTCGAAAGTGCCCCAATGCATGCCGATGGCGCGCTCGGCCCGCAGGTCGGCCCGCACCTGCACCGCCTCGGGAACGTCGACGTGCATCACCTTCATGAACCAGCGCGGCGCATAAGCCCCGATCGGGATGAATGCCATGTCGAACGGCCCGAGGCGCTGGCCGATGTCCTGGAAGTCCTTCGAATAACCGGTGTCGCCGGTGTGGATCAGGCGCAGCCCCTCGCCCTCGACGACCCAGCCGCCCCACAGTGTCTGGTTGGTGTCGGCCAGCCGGCGCTTGCTCCAGTGCTGCACCGGCACGAAAGTGATATGCAGCGTGTCCTCGCGGGTTTCCTGCCACCAGTCGTATTCGTCCACGCGCGTGATGCCCAGGTCGGAGAACCAGGCCTTCAAGCCCTTGGGAACCAGAAAGCGCGGACTGCCCTGCTCCATCGCGGCCAGCCGCTTGACCGATGCCGCATCGAGGTGGTCGAAGTGGTTGTGCGAAACCATCACGACGTCGATGCGCGGCAACTCGGGAATGTCGATCGGCAGCGGCACGACGCGTTTGGGCCCCAGAAAACCGACCGGCGATGCGCGCTCGGAAAACACCGGATCGAACAGGATGTTCTTGCCCGCCAGTCGCACCAGCATGGTGGCGTGTCCGACCCAGGTCACCGACGGGTTGTTGCCGGGTGCGCGCAACGCGGCCGGATCGGTCTTGACCGCCGGCAGGTTCCAGCCGCC
>JANMYG010000882.1:0-4534 GCA_031381865.1 Betaproteobacteria bacterium
GCCGCCGATGGCGCGCGTCTCGAAGCTGGTCTTGAGCGACCGCGGGTCGAAGTAGTCGTATTCGATCGCATAACCGGGGCGCAGGATATGGGCCTGCTCGAGGCCCGCCATCGAACGCACCAGGTCGTATTGCACGTCGAACGGCAGGCTGGTCGAGATGCCGTTGGGGTAGACCTCGTGCGTCGTCAGGCCCTCCGGCTCGAGGAAGATCTGGTGGCTCTGCTTGTCGGCGAAGCGGTGGATCTTGTCTTCCACGCTGGGGCAATACCGGGGACCGACGCCTTCGATCTTGCCGGTGAACATGGGGCTGCGGTCCAGCCCCGCGCGGATGATGTCGTGTGTGCGCGTATTGGTGTGGGTGATCCAGCACGGCAGCTGGCGCGGGTGTTGCGACGCCCGGCCCATGAATCCAAACACCGGCACCTTGTCGCCCACGCCCCCGGGCATGCCGTCGCCGGGTTGCTCCAGGCACTTGCTGAAGTCGATGGTGCGCCCGTCCAGCCTGGGCGGGGTTCCGGTCTTGAGCCGCCCCTGCGGCAGCTTCAACTCCTTGAGCCGCGCCGACAGGCCCAGGGCCGACGGGTCGCCGGCGCGCCCGGCCGAATAGTTGTTCAGGCCGACGTGGATCTTCCCGTCCAGGAAGGTCCCAGCCGTCAGCACAACGGCGCGGCCGCGAAAACGGATGCCGACCTGCGTCACGGCCCCGACCACCCGGTCGCCCTCGAGCATCAGGTCCTCGACCGCCTGCTGGAACAGCCACAGGTTGGGCTGGTTCTCCAGCCGGCTGCGGATCGCCGCCTTGTAGAGGATCCGGTCCGCCTGCGCCCGGGTAGCCCGCACCGCCGGGCCCTTGCTCGAATTCAGGATGCGGAACTGGATGCCGCCCTCGTCGGTCGCCGCCGCCATCGCCCCGCCCATCGCGTCCACCTCCTTGACCAGGTGGCCCTTGCCGATCCCGCCGATGGACGGGTTGCAGCTCATCTGTCCCAGGGTTTCGATGTTGTGCGTCAGCAGCAGTGTCTTGCTTCCCATGCGGGCGGCGGCAAGCGCAGCTTCGGTGCCGGCATGGCCGCCGCCGACAACGATCACGTCAAAAACCTGTGGGTACAACATGGTGTGGCGGAGCAGGCGGGCCGGCAGGAACTGCGGGGGCACGCCACTCGATGTAGGGAAGTCCCAATTTTACCGGCGGCACCCAAAAGTGCCGACAATCCGGGGCATGAAACTCCTGGTCTTTGCGGGCAGCACCCGCCAGCATTCTTTCAACCGGCAACTCGCCACCATCGCCGCCACCCTGGCACGGGACGCCGGCGCCGAGGTCAGCCACCTTGAGCTGTCCGACTTCGACATTCCCCTGTACAACGCCGACCTCGAGGCCCGCGGCACACCACACGATGTGATCCGGCTCAAGAAGCTGATGTTCGAACATCCGGCCTGGATCATCTGCTCGCCCGAATACAACGGCAGCTACACCGCGCTGCTCAAGAACACGATCGACTGGGCGTCGAGCCCGGTCAAGGACGACCCCGAATGGTCCAGCGGCACCAAGCCGTTTCGCGGCAAGGTGGTGGGGCTGCTGAGCGCGTCCCCTGGCGCGTACGGCGGCCTGCGTTCGCTCAGCCACCTGAATCCGCTATTGCTGAATTTGCAGTGCTGGATCGCACCCCAGCAGTTTGCGCTGGCCAACGCGCGCCAGGTGTTCGGCCCCGACGGCGCGCCGCAGCGCGAGGTCGCGCGCAAGAGCGTCCAGGCGGTGGTCGACCAGGTGTTGTGGGCCGGCCAGCGGCTGGGATGAACTGCCGCCCGGGTTGTGGTGCATGTTGTATCGCACCCTCGATCACTTCTGCCATCCCGGGCATGCCGCATGGCAAGCCGGCCGGACAACGCTGCGTGCAGCTCGACGACATCAACGGCTGCCGGATTTATGGCCTGCCGTCGCGACCGGTCGTCTGCAGCCGGCTCGCTCCTGCCCACGAGATGTGCGGCGCCAGCGCTGCGCACGCATTCGCCTGGTTGACGCGGCTTGAGCACGCGACCCAGCCGACTGGCGCCAGCGCGGCAACGGCCAGGCTGTCAAATGCATGACAGCGTCTTGCCGCAGGGCGACATACCCTTGGCCGAAGGCACCAGGCGCCGGGCACCTGTCACCTGTCACCTGTCACCAGGCACCAAGCACCAGGCGTCGGGCACCAAGCACCAAGCACCAAGCGCCGGGCGCCGGGCGTCGGGCTCGGGGCCAGCCCACGAAATATATGAATGCGTGCGCTGACTTACGCTGAAAGCGCGTCAGTGCCTTGAAGTGCCCAACCGTGCCCGACCCGTCTGGCACACCCCCCGAAAACAAACCCAGGAGTCTCCAAATGCATATCCCCTCCCTGAAGGAAGTCGTCAGCGCCGAAGAATGGCAGTTGCGCGTCGACCTGGCCGCCGGTTACCGGCTGGTGGCCGCCTACGGCATGAGCGACCTCGTGTACACCCATATCAGCGCCCGCATTGCGGGGCCGGAGCACCACTTCCTGATCAACCCCTACGGCATGATGTTCGACGAAATCACGGCCAGCAGCCTGGTCAAGGTCGACCAGTCGTGCAACAAGCTCAGTGAATCGGCGTTCCCGGTCAATCCGGCCGGCTTCACGATCCACAGCGCCATCCACCAGGCGCGCGAAAACGCCGGCTGTGTGCTGCATACCCATACCCGCGCCGGCATCGCGGTGAGCGCCCAGAAGTGCGGCGTATTGCCGATCAGCCAGCAGTCCACCTTTGTGTTGTCGTCGCTGGCCTACCACGACTATGAGGGTGTGGCCCTGCGCGACGAGGAAAAGCCGCGCCTTCAGGCCGACCTGGGATCGTGCAACTTCCTGATGTTGCGCAACCACGGCCTGCTGACCGTGGGACGGACCGTCGCCGACGCCTTCATGTCGATGTACACCTTCGAGAACACCTGCCGCATCCAGGTCGATGCATTGGCGGGCGGCCAGGAACTGACGATGGTAGATCCGCGGATCCTGCAGGGCATGTCCGAGGTGACCCGAAGCGTGACGGTCGGCATGGGTTCGGGCCTTGCCTGGCCCGCCCTGCTGCGCAAGCTGGACCGCATGGACCCGGGTTACAAGACCTGACAGCCCATGGCCACCCGGCGCGGGCGCAGGGGATTGCCTCTCATGCGCTGGTACGCATTACCGTTCAAAGATTTGAAGCGTTCGCCCTGAGCTTGGCCTGTCCTGAGTCCGTCGAACGGTCGAAGGCCCGAGCGGCTTCGACAAGCTCAGCCCGAACGGATCTTGCCGATCGAACATGATTTGGCATGAGCCAGCAGCGCAGCCGGCGCGTGCCTGTCCCAGCGGCATCGCGCGCCGGCCTTCGGGCGGCGACCCGCGCCCTATTTGCCGAACAGCCCCTTGAGCTTGTCCCCGATCTTGTCGCCCATCGATGCACCCGCCCCGGTGCCGACGCCGGGCATCAGCAGCGTACCGACCGCCGCGCCCACGATTGCGCCGCGCGTCAGGGTCAGTTCGGGAGCGTCGAGCGTGCCCCCGACCAGCAGCGGCACCCCTACCGCGTCCCCGATGGCGGACGCACCGAGGTTGACGTTGACGCGGCCGTTCAGCGCGCGGTTCGGCGACAGCGTGACGTTGCCGGTCGCGCTCAGCACACCCGAGCTTGCAACCAGGTTGCTGAGCGTCACCGCGCGGCCCCGGGTGTTGACCTGTCCGGCCAGCGTGTCGAGCCGGGTCTCGCCGCCGCGGCTCAACCCCACGGTCTTGACGGCACGCGCCAGGTCGACACCATGCACCACGGCGTTGCGGACCGTGAAACGGCTCTGGGTCTGCAACGCGCCCAGCAGCGCGCCGGGTCCGGGCGCGCGGGCGCTGAGCGTCGTTGCGGCATCCAGCCGGCCGGTCAATTTCGTGCGGGCGAGGCTGCCCAGCTCTACACCCGCGGTGTCGAACTGCCCCTTGAGCGACCACTCCGTGCCCGGCGCGGGTGACCGGTCCAGCGCGAACGCGCCCTTGATCGTTCCGCCGCCATGCTGGACGTTCACGTCGTAGCCGACGGGCTTGCGCTCGAGCCGTCCGTGCGCGCCCTGGAACTGGCCGGCCAGCAGCTTGAACGTGAGCACCTCGGGCTGCCCGTCCGGGCGCAGGCGTGCATCGGCATCCACCGTGGTGGCCTCGCCGGCGGCGTTGCGCCAGGTCACACCATCGAGCACCAGGCGCTGCGGCACCACGCCGGTGGCCGCACCGTCGGACGCGGCAGGCTGGCTGTTACCTGCAGTCGCCGGTGCCTTCGCCTCCTTCTCGCGCCGCGCCAACAGGTCGTCCACCCCGGTCTGCGGCAGGTCGGCCCCCCGCACCAGCAGCGTCGCCAGTTCGAGCCGCCCGGCCAGCAGGCCGGCCACGGCCGGGCGCGCCTCCAGCCGTGTGATGGTCAGATGCGGCCGGGTCTGCACGTCGACCTCGACCAGCGCCAGCGCCGGAACCGGCCACCAGTCCACTTCCACGCGCCCCAACTTCAGCTCGACGCCGAGCGCGGT
>JANMYG010000856.1:0-16896 GCA_031381865.1 Betaproteobacteria bacterium
CGATCCCGACCACCCGCAACCCTGCCAACGATGCCGCCCGGCGGTAAACGGCGAGGGTGCGCTCATGCGCAACGCCGAACTTGTTGCCCTTGAGTCCAGTGGAGATGTACGGATGCGTCCTGGGATCCACGTTGGGATTGACGCGTATGCTGACCGGCGCACGCGTGTCCATCGCCAGCGCTACCTCGTTGAGTACTTCGAGCTCGGATTCGCTCTCCACGTTGAAGCAGGCGATGCCGACCTCCAGCGCACGGCGCATTTCGGCCCGGGTCTTTCCTACCCCGGAAAAAATGACGGACGACGGGAGCCCGCCGGCGGCGATGACCCGCTCGAGTTCGCCACCCGACACGATGTCGAACCCGCAGCCGGCCGCCGCCAGCAACTGGATGACGCCGAGGGCCGGGTTGGCTTTCATCGCGTAACAGATCTGCGCCCGGCGTCCGGCCAGGCCGCGCTGGTAGGACGCGAGCGCGGCGGCGATGGCGGCTTCGGAGTAGACGAACAGGGGGGTGCCATGCTGGAGCGCAAGTTCGCTCAGGCAAACCTGCTCGACAAAGAGTTCTTTGCCACGGTAGGCGACATGGGGATGGCCAGGAAGGGTGGCAATTTTCATTCGGTACGGGATGTTGGTGCGCCGGACGCAGCTGCCGCCGGGGCAGATGCCGGTGCCATGGTGGTGGACAGTCGCAGCGTCTGCACCAGCGTGGCGCGGTGCGCAGCCGCCGGTTCGGTTGGCAGAAACAGCGCGCCCTTCTGGCCACAGCCGTAGACCGCCACCGCAACGGGAGCAAGGACAATCACACTGACTAGAATTTGGCGGATGCGCAACATCCTGAAATTGTAATGACCGACCCAGAATTCATGGACCGGGCAGAGTCTGTCCTCCAGGCCATCGAGGCCTGTTGCGACCGGATCAACGCCCAGACGGACGCCGATATAGACAACCAGCGTGTCGGGTCGATGGTGACTTTGGCGTTTGCCGGTGGCAGCCAGATCGTCGTGAACCTGCAGAAGCCGCTGCATGAAATCTGGCTCGCGACGAAGTCCGGCGGTTACCACTACCGGTTCGACGGCTCGTCCTGGCAGGACACCAAGGGAAAGGGCGAGTTCTTTTCCCGCCTGTCCGAGGACGCAAGCGCCCAAGCTGGGCGCAAGCTGAGTTTTGGTGGCTGATCAGTTGCGAAACAGGTCGAGGATATTGCGTTTTTCGTCCGCTGGTGGCAGTGCAATTGCGCCGTTGGTCGCGCCCGCAGCGTGTGACTTGTCCTCCAGGCCCAGACTTGATATCCCGGCGCCGCGCACATATTCGTCGTAGAACCATTCGCCTCCGGAATTCACCACGCCCTCCGGGGCTGAGTACTGTGCCACCGGCAGGCCTTTGAGCGCGTATTCCATGTAACTGATCCAGACCGGCAGGCTGAGCCCACCACCGGTCTCGAGGGCACTGTTGCCCATCTTGCGCGGCGTGTCGTAGCCGATCCACGTGACGGCGGCCAGTGTTGGCTGGAAACCAGCGAACCATGCGTCCATCGAGTCGTTGGTGGTTCCGGTCTTGCCGAACAGGTCGGTGCGCTTGAGTGTCGCCTGCGCCCGTGCCGCGGTGCCCGAGCGCGTGACCTCGTTCAGCAGGTTGGTCATGATGAAGGCGTTGCGGGCGTCGATCGCGCGCACTGATTCGTCGCGTGCCAGCGGTTTGTTTTCCATCAGGGTCTTGCCGCGTTGTTCTGTCACCTTGCTGATGATCCATGGGTTGATGCGGTAGCCCCCGTTGGCGAAGACGGAATACGCCGAGGCCATCTGCATCGGAGTCACCGAGCCGGCGCCAAGAGCCATGGTCAAGTACGGCAGATGTTTCTCTTCGTCGAATCCGAACCGCGTGATCCATTCGCGTGCGTATTGCGGCCCGATCGCCTGGAGGATGCGGATCGAGATCATGTTCTTCGATTTCGCCAGACCGGTGCGCAGCGTCATCGGGCCTTCGAACTTGCCGTCGTAGTTCTTGGGTTCCCACGGCTGCCCTCCCGTGACTCCGGCGTCGAAAAAGAGCGGGGAATCATTGATCACCGTGGCCGGGGTGAATCCCTTTTCGAGTGCGGCGGAGTAGATGAAGGGCTTGAAGCTGGAGCCGGGCTGGCGCCAGGCCTGCGTCACATGGTTGAACTTGTTCTTTTCGTAGTCGAAGCCGCCGACAAGGGCCTTGATGGCGCCGTCGCGCGGGTCGAGCGCGACAAAAGCGCCTTCTACTTCTGGAAGCTGGGTGATTTCCCAGGTGTTCTTGGCCGTCTTGGCCACCCGTATCACCGCCCCCCGGCGGATCTTGATGTTCGGCGGCGCCTTGTCGGCCAGGCCCGATTGCGCCGCCTTGAGACCGTCGCCGGTGATTTCGACCGCCTCGGAATTCTGGCGCATCGCCTTGATGGACTTGGCATCGGCCTGCAGTACGACAGCCGACATCACGTCACCGTTGTCAGGATGTTCGTCGAGCGCGTCGTCGATGGCTTCGTCCATTTCCTGCTGGCCGGCGGGCAAGACAACGAACTCCTCCGGCCCGCGGTATATCTGGCGCCGCTCGTAATCCATGATCCCGCGTCGCAGGGCCCTGTAGGCCGCATCCTGGTCCGCCGCCCTGACCGTCGTGTAGACGTTGAGCCCGCGCGTGTAGGTCTCGCTACCGTATTGGGCAAACATGAGCTGCCGGACGGTTTCGGCGACGTACTCTGCGTGGATGCGCGTGGCGTCCGGCCCGCTCTTGAGCTTGAGCTGTTCCTTTTTCGCAGCCTCTGCCTGCGCCGCGGTGATGAAACCGTTTTCCTCCATGCGTTCGATGATGTACAGCTGGCGTGCGCGCGCCCTCTTGGGGTTCCTGATCGGGTTGTTGGTCCCAGGCGCTTTCGGCAGTCCCGCCAGCATGGCGGCTTCCGCGATCGTGATGTCCTTGAGCGGCTTGTCGAAATAGGCTTCGCTTGCGGCCGCAAAACCGTAGGCGCGCTGACCCAGGAAAATCTGGTTCATGTAGATCTCGAAGATCTGGTCCTTGGTCAGCAGGTGTTCCAGCTTGAAAGTCAGGAGAATCTCGTAGATCTTGCGGGTATAGGTTTTCTCCGAAGACAGGTACACGTTGCGCGCCACCTGCATTGTGATGGTCGAGGCACCCTGGCTTTTGAAATTGCCCAGGTTGGCCAGGGCGGCACGCACCATGCCCTTGTAGTCGACCCCACCATGCTCATAGAAACGGGTGTCTTCAATCGCCAGCACCGCGTCGGTCATGACCTTCGGGATGTCCTTGAGACGGACCAGATTGCGGCGCTCCTCGCCGAACTCCCCGATCAGCACACCCTCGGCGGAAAACACCCGCAACGGCAATATCGGGCGGTAGTCGGACAGGTCCGATATGTCCGGCAAATTCGGGAACGCTACCGCCAGGGCAATGCCGATGACCATCGCAACCGAAAGCGCGGCTGCCAAAGCCACGCCCACTGACCAGCCAGCTACACGCAGCACGCGCGACGCCAGAGTCCTGCCAGGTCCCGAAGGAGATGTTTCGTGGGACGCTGTAGCAGGGGTTGGATTTCGGGGCATGGAATCTTCGTAAGGTCGCGCCAGCATTATAAAAACGCCAGGTCAATCGAACCCGCGCGACGGGCGCATGCATTGTTATCGGTATCGCGAGCGCTGTCTGTGTGAACTCTTGACGCTATTGCACGGGAAATCGCAAACGTCTGCTTTTGGCAACGTTTGCAATCATCAAAATTGGGAAAAACCTTTGCGGGACAAGGAGCTTACTGATAGCATTCAAGTGAATTCTTAAGTTTCGCCGGTTCTGGATCGGCCTGTTTCTGGAGATGGTCTTGATCTCTTTGGGGTCGTTGTTTAGTCGTCAGCCTGCGCCGCTGCTGGGTCTGGATATCAGTTCGTCGAGTGTCAAACTGGTGGAGTTGGGCCGCGACAAGGCTGGCAATCTGGTGCTGGAACGGTGCGCGATCGAGCCACTTGAACGTGGCTGGATTACGGATGGCAATGTCGAGAAGTTCGACGAGGTGGCGCAGGCGATGCGTCGCCTGGTAAAGAAAAGCGGCACCAAGACCAAGAACGTAGCCATGGCGCTTCCACCTTCGGCGGTGATTACCAAGCGCATCGTGTTGCCAGGCGGGCTTACCGACCAGGAATTGGAGGCGCAGGTCGAGGCGGAAGCCAATCAGTACATCCCGTTTCCGCTCGACGAAGTGAGTCTCGATTTTTGCGTAGTCGGCCCGAGTTCTTCATCGGTCGGCGATCTGGACGTGCTCATAGCGGCATCGCGGCGCGAAAAGGTGCAGGACATTCAGGGCTTGGCCGAGGCAGCCGGCCTGAAACCGGTGGTGGTCGACGTTGAATCCTATGCTTCGCGTCTGGCCACATCGCGGCTGATCGAATCACTGCCGAACAAAGGCGCTGGCACGATCGTTGCGCTGTTTGAAGTCGGTGCATTGACCACCAGCATGCAGGTGATCCGGGATGAGGAAGTTCTGTACGACCGGGACCAGGCGTTTGGCGGTGCGCAATTGACCCAGTTGATCGTGCGCCAGTACGGCTTCTCGCCCGAGGAGGCCGAAAGCAAGAAGCGCAGCGGGGAATTGCCCGATGACTACGATGCCAGCGTGTTGCGGCCATTTGTGGAAAGCATGGTGCAGGAAATCGGCCGGGCGCTGCAATTCTTCTTCACCAGCACGCCGCACAACAAAGTCGATCACATCATGCTGGCGGGCGGATCGGCCGCGCTGCCCGGGTTGACGGCCGCCGTGACAAAACACACCTCGTTCAGCTGCAGCCTCGTCAACCCCTTCGACGGAATGGAAATCGGCGACGGCGTGCGGCTCAAGAAGATGACCAGGGAGGCGCCGTCCTATCTGACCTCCTGTGGGTTGGCATTGCGGAGGTTCATGCAGTGATTCTGATCAACCTGCTCCCACAACGGGAAGCTGCGCGCAAGAAGCGGCGCGATGTGTTCAATTGGAGTATGGGTGCGGCGTTTCTTGCCGGTGGGTTGATTGCGGGCGGGATCTTTCTCTGGTTTCAGAGCCGGATATCCGACCAGCAGGCCCAGAATCGGGTGTTGCAGAGTGAAATCAAGCGTCTCGAAGGGCAGATCAAGGACATCGCGGGACTCGAGTCGGAGATTGCCGCCCTGCGTGCGCGCCAACAGGCCGTCGAAGACCTGCAGGCAGATCGGAACGTCCCGGTACACCTGCTCACTGAACTGGTCAAGCAGTTGCCGGACGGTGTCTACGTCACCACGATGCGCCAGGAAAACCAGAACGTGACCCTGCAGGGTGTGGCGCAGTCGAACGAGCGGGTGTCCGAGTTGCTGCGCAATCTGGCCAACAACACACCGTGGTTCGCCAGGCCCGAATTGGTCGAAATTGTCGCAGGCTCATTGACGCTGAGTCCGCGCGACGTCAAGCGGGTATCGAACTTCACCATGCGGGTCCAGTTGCGGCGCGCCAGCGAGGCAGAAAAGGCCGCGAATCCGGCCGCCGCTGCGGCCAGTGGCGCGCCGGCGGCGGTTCCGATGACCACGGCGCCCGTGCCAGTGAAGAAGTAGCAGGCAGGCTGATATGGCAACCACACCCTCGTTGAAGTTTGATTTTTCCTCGTTGCAGGAAAAGCTGCTGGGCCAGTTTCGCGGACTGGACCCCAAGGATCCGTCGATGTGGCCGGCGTTGCCGCGTTACTCGGCATTCCTGGCAGTGATTGTGCTGGTCGTTGTGGGCTTGTGGTTTGCGTGGATAAATTCCTCGCAGGTCGAACTGGAGGCCGAGCAGGCAACCGAACTCAAGCTGCGTGAAGACTACAAGGTCAAGCTGGCGAAAGCCGTCAACCTTGACGTGCTCAAGAAGCAGCGCGAGCAGGTCCTGCAATACGTCACCCAGCTCGAGAAGCAATTGCCCAGCAAGGCCGAAATGGACGCGCTTTTGTCCGACATCAATCAGGCCGGCCTCGGCCGGAGTCTGCAGTTCGATCTGTTCAGACCGGCACAGGTGGTGGTGCGCGACTATTACGCAGAGTTGCCGATTGCTTTGCGCGTTACCGGCCGCTACCACGATATTGGTGCCTTTGCTTCGGACATCGCAAATCTCTCGCGGATCGTCACGCTCAACAACCTGGTGCTCGCGCCCAAGTCGGACGGCAGTCTGACGATGGACGCGACCGCCAAGACCTTCCGTTATCTCGATCCTGGTGAAGTGGCCTCGCAACGCAAAGCGGCGCCGGCAGGGGCCAAGCCATGATCGCGCTCCGATTCATTGCCTTGTCGACGCTTGGTTTCGCTCTGGTGGCGTGCAGCGGTGCCGACAGCGACGAGTTGCAGAAATGGATGGCAGAACAACGCGGCCAGGCGCGCCCCAAGGTGGTCCCGATTCCCGAGCCCAAGGTTTTCAAGCCCGAGAGTTACACGCAAGTCGGTGCCGTCGAGCCTTTCAGCAAGGACAAGCTGACGCAGGCGCTGAAGCGCGAGACTTCGCAGACTCCGGACAGCGCCCTGATCGCTCCGGAACTGGCGCGCAGAAAACAGGCGCTGGAGGCGTTTCCGCTGGATGCCATCACACTGGTCGGGAGCATGGTCCGGGCAGGCCAGCCGGTGGCGCTGGTCAGGGTCAACAACCTTCTGTACCAGGTACGGCCAGGGGATTACCTCGGGCAGAATTTCGGGCGAGTAACAAAAATCAACGAGACAGAGGTTGCCCTGCGAGAAATCGTGCAAGACGCTGTGGGCGAATGGATTGAACGCACAGCTGCACTGCAACTTCAAGAGAGGTCAAAATGAACAATCAGAACAGGCGTACGGCGACATCGCTTTGGAAACCGGTTTTCCTGGGCTTGACGCTGGCGCTGGCGTCCCTCGTGGCCCATGCGCAGGTGGCTATCGAGGCAGTGTCGGGCTCGGTCCAGGGCGGCTCGGAGGTAATTCGGATCGACTTGTCCCAGGCCCTGACGGCGGTTCCCACCGGATTTTCCATCCAGGCGCCGGCGCGCATTGCGCTGGATTTTCCTGGTGTTTCCAATGCCATGGGGCGCTCGACGGTCGAGATTAATCAGGGCAATCTGAGATCGGTCAATGTCGTGCAGGCCGGCGACCGCACACGCGTGGTTCTCAATCTCAAGCAGCCAACTGCCTACAAGGCGCAGATACAGGGCAAGTCCCTGCTCGTGGTGCTCGACGCAGTTGTTGGCGCTTCTCCGATGGTCTCGCCCGCGCCGGTTTTCGCCGAGAGCCGCAACCGGGATACCCTGCCGCTCAAGGACCTGGATTTCCGGCGTGGGGCCGACGGTGCCGGGCGCATCGTGGTCGCGCTGCCAAGCAACCAGGTGGGGGTGGATGTGCGCTTGCAGGGGCAGACCGTGGTCGTCGAATTCCTCAAATCGACCTTGCCCGAAGGTTTGCGTCGACGCCTCGACGTGTCCGATTTCGGAACTCCGGTGCAGACCATCACGACCTTTCAGACAGGTGACCGGGTCCGCATGGTGATCGAGCCAAGGGGCTTGTGGGTGCACAGCGCCTACCAGAGTGACGAGCAGTTCGTCGTGGAGGTCAAGCCGCAGAAGATCGATCCCGCCAAACTGACGCAGGGGCCGGGTTACTCGGGGCAGAAGCTTTCGCTCAACTTCCAGAACATCGAGGTGCGCTCGTTGTTGCAGGTGATCGCGGATTTCACCAACTTCAACATCATCACGTCGGATTCGGTCAGTGGTGCCGTCACCCTGCGATTGCAGGACGTCCCCTGGGACCAGGCCCTCGACATCATCCTGCAGGCCAAGGGCCTGGGCATGCGCAAGACCGGTAATGTGCTCTGGATTGCGCCGCGCGACGAGATCAACGCGAAGGAGAAGCTGGAGCTCGAGTCGGTCGCGGCATTGCAGGGCCTGGAGCCACTGCGTACGCAGTCGTTCCAGATGAATTACACCAAGGCGGCCGAAATCGCGGTCAGTTTGACCGCGGCCGGTTCTGGCAGTGGTACCAATAGCAGCCGGATCCTGAGTTCGCGCGGCAGCGTGATCGCGGAATCACGCACCAACCAGCTCTTTGTGACCGATATCGCCAGCAAGCTGGAACAGGTTCAGCAACTGATCGCCAAGCTGGATATTCCGGTTCGACAAGTGCTGATCGAGGCAAGAATCGTCGAGGCATCCGACACCTTTGGCAAATCGCTGGGCATCCGTCTCGGCGGCGGCATCAACCCGGCCGGCGGAGTCAAGATTCTGAGTGCGGGCGGGCACTCGCTCAATACCACCATCGGTTCGAGTTATTCAGATGGCGCGGCCGGCACGACCTCGGGCTCGTTCGTCAATTTGCCCGCAGTGGGGCAGGGCGGTCTCAATCCGGCGACGATTGCGGTGTCCCTTTTCAGTGCAGCGGCGAATCGTTTTCTGAATCTCGAGTTGTCGGCGCTGGAGGCTGACGGCAAGGGACGGGTCGTGTCGAGTCCGAGGGTTGTCACAGCGGACCAGATCAAGGCCCTGATAGAGCAAGGCACCGAGTTGCCCTACCAGGTTGCCACATCCAGCGGCGCGACATCGATCGCATTTCGGAAGGCCAATCTGAAGCTTGAAGTGACACCGCAGATCACACCCGAAGGCAACATCATTCTTGATCTGGATGTCAACAAGGACACGGTTGGACAATCGACAGCCGCGGGGTTTGCAATCAACACCAAACACATCAAGACGCAGGTGCTGGTCGAGAACGGCGGGACGGTGGTGATCGGCGGTATCTTCGAGTTGACGGAATCCGAGAATGAAACAAAGGTTCCCGTGCTTGGGGATTTGCCGGGGGTCGGGAACCTGTTCAAGACCCGCTCGCGTCTCGCGAACAAGCAGGAGATGCTGGTCTTCATCACGCCCAAGACGATTGCCGACAAGGCTGCAGTCCGCTAACTCGTCGTCATGCCGCCTTGGCGGCCCGGGTTGAGAATTTGATATTCAGTCTGATCGGCCTGCCTGGCTCGGGCAAGTCCACTGTGGGGCGGCAACTTGCGCGCAGGCTGCAACTTCCGTTTGTTGACTCGGACCAGGTGATCGAGGCCCGTTTGGGCTGTCCCATCCGCCAGTACTTCGAGCGTGAAGGTGAAGAAAGCTTTCGCGATGTCGAGGCCGCAGTCATCGATGACCTGACGCTGGCCGAGCGTGGTGTTCTTTCCACGGGTGGCGGATCCGTGCTGAGGTTGGCCAACCGCCTGCATCTGCGTCAGCGGGGCCGCGTCGTCTACCTCAAGTCCACGCCCGACGAACTGTTCAGGCGTTTGCGTCATGACCGCAACCGGCCGTTGCTGCAAGTTGCCGATCCCCTGATGCGCCTGCGTGACCTCTATGCGATCCGCGATCCCCTGTACCGCGAGACCGCGCATTTCGTCATCGAGACCGGGCGCCCGTCGGTGGCCACCCTGGTCAACATGATCGTGATGCAACTCGAACTTGCCGGAGCGTGGCCACCTGCCTGATTCTTGCTTTGTCGCGCCGCGGTGTTCCCCAGCTGCGCGACGCAGGATCGCGCGCTTTCGGTTCACGCAAGTCAACTGGGATGCGCCGTGTGTGCTGCAGACCGGGCGCGCCGCATGCGACGGGATCCCGGTCTGGCATGGACATTTCGTTCCTCTAAACTCAACACCTATGTCTACAACCCATCCGGTCGAACGGGTCAGGATCCAACTTGCCGAGCGCAGCTACGAGATCGTGATTTCGAGCGCCGTATTGGGTGACCCGCACACCTACGACGGCTTGCCTCCCGCCGCCGCCGCGCTGATCGTGACGAACGGCACCATCGCGCCCCTGTATGCCGAGCCGTTGTGCCTCGCCCTGGCGGCGCGTTTCAAGCGGGTCCATACCGTCGTGCTGCCTGATGGCGAGCAATACAAGACGTGGGAGACGTTGAGCCTGATCTTCGACGCCTTGCTGCAGCACGGGTGCGATCGCCAGACCGTGCTGTTTGCGCTTGGCGGCGGTGTCGTCGGCGACATGACCGGGTTTGCCGCCGCATGTTTCATGCGGGGGGTGCCGTTTGTGCAGATCCCTACAACACTGCTGGCGCAGGTCGATTCCTCGGTTGGCGGCAAGACGGCGATCAACCATCCGCTGGGCAAGAACATGGTCGGGGCGTTCTACCAGCCGGTCAAGGTGGTGTGCGACCTGTCGACCATGGCCACGCTGCCAGCGCGCGAACTCAGCGCGGGGCTGGCCGAAGTGGTCAAGTACGGGCCGATCGTGGACATGGCCTTCTTCGACTGGATCGAGACCAACATGGAGCGCCTGCTGGACCGCGATGCGGCCGCGTTGGCGTACGCGGTCAAGCGCTGTTGTGAAATCAAGGCCGAAGTCGTCGGCCAGGACGAACGCGAGTCGGGGCTGCGCGCGATCCTTAATTTTGGCCATACCTTCGGCCATGCGATCGAGGCCGGCATGGGGTATGGAACCTGGTTGCACGGGGAGGCCGTCGCAGCCGGCATGGTCATGGCGGCCGAACTGTCGCGCCGGCTGGGGCTGATCGATGAAGCCTTCGTCCAGCGCCTCAAACGCCTGATCACCGCGGCAGGGCTTCCAGTGTCGGGCCCGACGCTCCCGGCGTCGAACCGCCCCGCGCTTGCGGTTGGTGGACCCAACTCCAACGCCGACCGCTACCTGGCGCTGATGCGCGGCGACAAGAAGTCGCAGGACGGAGAAATCAGGTTTATTGTGCTGGTCCGCCCGGGCGCCGCCGCGGTGCGGGCCGCGCCGGAATCCATCGTGCGGCAGGTGATCGACGATTGCTGCGCATGATGGCACGGGTGCCGCGCGCAGCTTTGCGAATGCCGGTCCTATGACGGTGGCGACTCTTCCGTTCGACAAGATCCGCGGGGCACGCCATGGCGCTGGCGCTATTTGCCTGTGATCCCGCGCATTCGCGTGGACGGCGTCATGTCGAGCCGGCCGCGCCCACGCGAACCGAGTTCCAGCGCGACCGCGATCGGGTGATCCACTGTTCGGCGTTCCGGCGCCTGGTCTACAAGACCCAGGTCTTCCTGAACCACGAAGGCGACTTGTTCCGCACCCGGCTGACGCATTCGCTCGAGGTCGCCCAACTGGGGCGCTCGATTGCCCGTTCGCTCGGGCTCAATGAAGATCTGGTGGAGGCCATCGCGCTGGCGCATGACCTGGGCCACACGCCGTTTGGTCACGCCGGGCAGGACGCGTTGAACGGCTGCATGGCCGGGCACGGAGGTTTTGAGCACAACCTGCAGAGCCTGCGTGTGGTCGACGTGCTGGAGGAGCGGTATCCGGACTTCGATGGCCTGAACCTGAGCTTCGAGGCGCGCGAAGGCATTCTCAAGCACTGCTCCGTCAACAACGCCATGGCGATCGAAGCGGCAGAGCCTGGCTACGCGGACGGCCGGGGGGGTGTGGGGCGGCGTTTCATCGAGCGCCGCCAGCCCAGCCTGGAGGCGCAGTTGTGCAACATCGCCGACGAAATCGCCTACAACGCACACGACATCGACGATGGCGTGCGCTCGGGTCTCATCAACATCCGGCAGCTGGAACAGGTCGAACTGTTCGACCGTTTTCTGCGCCAGACCCTGCGCGACCATCCGCACCTGCGCGACGAGACACAGGATCGGCGCCTGCTGTACGCGACGATCCGGCAGATGTTGAGCGCCCAGGTGTTCGATGTGGTGGCTGCCACGCGCGCGCTGCTGCACGCCAATGCTCCCGCCAGCGTCGAGGCGGTGCGTGAGCTCGGCCCGATGGTGCGGTTTGGAGAGGTGATGGGCCGGCAATCGGCCGCGCTCAAGCACTTCCTGCTGGCAAACCTGTACCGCCATCCCAACGTGACGAACATGACGCAGCTCGCCAAACGCATCGTGGAAGAGCTGTTTGCGCTTTACATGGATGCACCGCACGAAATGCAGCCGGGTTTTGCCGCCCGGTCGGCGGCCAGGCCTGGCGGCGACGACTCCGCGCACGGCATCGCCCGGGTTGTCGCAGACTACATTGCCGGCATGACGGACCGATTTGCTGCGCGGGAACATGAACGCCTGACCGGGCTCAGGTTGCTGGCATGAACAACCAGCCTCGCGCGATGCGTCGAAACCGCCCCGAACTGGTTGTCATCCTCGCCGGCGTCTGCGCTGCGCTGCATGTGGGCAAGCTCGCGCCTGCCCTGCCGGTGCTGCGCGAGAGCTTCGGCGTCACGCTGCTGCAAGCCGGTTTCCTGTTGTCGCTGGTGCAACTCGCGGGCATGCTGCTGGGGCTCGGCGTGGGCCTGGCGGCAGATGGAATCGGTCTCAAGCGCAGCATGCTGGCCGGGCTCCTGGTGTTGTCGCTTGCCTCGGCAGCCGGCGGCTGGGCCCCCGATCCGGCCACGCTGCTCGCGTGGCGGGCCGTGGAAGGCGTGGGTTTTCTGCTGGTGTGTATGCCGGCACCGGCCCTGATCCGACGCCTGGTCGCGCCTGCCCGCATGAAGACCATGCTCGGTTGGTGGGGTGCCTATATGCCGTTTGGTACCGCTGTCGCCCTGCTGATCGGGCCGATAGCGCTCGGAGCGAACACCTGGCAGAACTGGTGGCTGCTGCTGGCTGGCCTGTCCGCCGCCATGGCCGCATGGTTGTGGCGCGCGGTGCCACAGGACCGGGTGTTTGCGCATGACCCCAGCGCCGCGGCGCACATCGACCGCGCCTGGCTGTCGCGCCTTCGCCGCACGGTGTCGTCGCGCGGCCCCTGGCTGGTGGCGACGGCATTTGCGCTGTATTCCGGCCAGTGGCTGGCGGTGATCGGATTCCTGCCCTCGGTGGTCGCGCGCGACGGCGCGGTCGGGCTTGCGATGGCGGCCCCGCTGGCGCTGGCGGCAATGGTCAACATGGTGGGCAACATCGCCTCGGGCCGACTGCTTCAGCGCGGTGTTCCCGCGCACCGGTTGTTGTACGTGGGTTATTGCGCCATGGGCCTCGGCGCACTGGTTGCATTTGCCTCGTTCCCCGGGCTTCAGGGGTCTGCGCTGGCCACAGGATTGCGCTACGCGGGCGTATTGCTGTTTTCCATGGTTGGCGGGCTGATTCCCGGGACGCTGTTTACTCTGGCGGTCGTGTTGGCACCGGACGAGGCCAGCGTGTCCACCACCGTGGGTTGGATGCAGCAATGGTCGGCGATGGGCCAGTTCGCCGGCCCGCCATTGGTGGCCCTGGTGGCCGGCATCGTCGGCGGCTGGCAATGGACGTGGGTGATTACCGGTACCTGCTCGATCCTGGGGCTGCTGGTCGCCAGCCAGGTCGCGCGACCGATGGTGCGATGACCAGTCTCGATTCGGACCCCTACGCAACCGCGGTGCAGCGCGACATGCATGCGTGGCTGGAACGCGCCGTGATCGGCCTGAACCTGTGCCCGTTTGCGAAGGCGGTGCACGTCCGGGGGCAGATCCACTACGCGGTCAGCCGGGCAACGACGCACGAGGCGCTGCTCCAGGACCTGGTCCGTGAATTGCATGCTCTGGTCGAGCTTGCTGCCGACCAGCGCGACACGACCCTGCTGGTGGCGCCCGACTGCTTGCCCGAATTCCTGGAATTCAATGCATTTCTGGCACTCGCCGATCGCATGCTCGTCGAGATGCGACTGGACGGTGTCATTCAGATCGCGGCTTTTCATCCGGATTTCCAGTTCGCCAATACGGCGGCCGACGACATCGGCAACTACACCAACCGGGCTCCCTACCCGACCTTGCACCTGCTGCGCGAGTCGAGCATCGACCGTGCCGTCGAGTCGTTCCCGCAGGCAGAAACGATTTTCGAGCGCAACATCCGGACCATGCAAAGGCTCGGTCGCGCCGGCTGGACGGCATTGGGACTGCAACGTACGGCGGCACCGACGCCGGTGGCGGCGCCCGCGCAACCTGGGCCGCCGAAAGGCGAGGCGAAACCATGAAGCCGGCCCCGCCAAAAAAGGGAGGGGTGCGCGGCGGCCGAGTCGCCGGACCGCGTGAGCAGGTGGTGGCCGAGCTGCGGCCCGGGCAGTCGATCGAATTGTTGAAGGAGCTGCATATCCTGACGCGCGAGGGCCAACTCAACCAGGATTCGCGCCGCAAGCTCAAACAGGTCTACCACCTGTTTCATTTCATCGAAAAGATCTTGGCCGACCTGACGGCGCAGCGCGTTGGCGTGGCGACCGCCGGCGCTCAGGAGCCCAAGGGCGCAGCGCTGGCGCTGGCCGACCACGGAGCCGGCAAGTCGTACCTCGGATTCATCATCTACGATCTGTTCTTCCGCGCCCGCAACACGGGGTGGATCTACGGTATTGAAACCCGTCCCGAACTGGTACAAAAATCGCGTGAACTGGCGTCCCGGCTCGGCTTCGACCGCATGTCGTTTCTCAATCTCAGCGTCGCGGATTCAGCCGACGCGAAGGAGTTGCCCGAGCGCTTCGACCTGGTCACGGCGCTGCATGCGTGTGACACAGCCACCGACGACGCGATCGATTTCGGGCTGCGAAAACACGCCCGGTACATGGTATTGGTGCCGTGTTGCCAGGCCGAGATCGCCCGCAGCCTGAACGCCGGCAAGGCATTGAGCCTCGGGCGCACGCCCCTGGCCGAACTGTGGCGCCATCCGTTGCACACGCGCGAGCTCGGAAGCCAGCTCACCAATGTGCTGCGTTGCCTCTACCTGGAGGCGTCGGGGTACCACGTCACCGTGACCGAACTGGTCGGGTGGGAACACAGCATGAAGAACGAACTCATCATTGCGCGTTACACCGGCCAGCGCAGCCGCAGCGCGGCCCAGCGCCTGCAGGAACTTCTGGAGCAGTTCGGCCTGCAGGAATTGCTGCGGACCCGGTTTGCGATGTTGGCCGGCCATGCCTGACCTGACTCGTTCAACCGCCTGTGGTGTGTGATGGCCCGACTGCCTCGCCTTGATGTTCCGGATTACCCGTACCACGTGTTTCAGCGCGGCAACAACGGCCAGTCGATCTTCGTGTCCGCACTCGATCGGCAGTGGATGCTCGATCTGCTGGCCGACAACGCGGCGCGATGCGGGGTGGCGGTGCATGGTTATGTGTTGATGGACGACCACTTTCACCTGTTGGCGACACCACGGTCGGCCGGGTCGCTGTCAAAGATGATGCAGGCGCTCGGCCGCGGTTACGTGCGCCATTTCAATCAGGCGCACGGCCGAACCGGTACCTTGTGGGAAGGGCGCTACAAGTCGGCGCTGCTCCAGACTGACCGCTACCTGTTGCCATGCCTGGTGTATTTCGACATCAATCCGGTGCGAGCGGGATTGGTCGCGCAGCCTTCCGACTATCCATGGTCCAGTTACGGGCACTATGCCGGTCTGCGCATCGACAAGTTGGTATCGACCCATCCGATAGTGTGGGGGCTTGGCAACACACCGTTTGCCCGGGAGTCGCGCTACCGTGAAATCGTGCAACACGGTGTGAGCCCGGCGCAGCAGACCGCGTTGACGCGGTCGCTAATGGGTGGGTGGCCCCTTGGCGACGCGGACTTTGTCGCCTCCTTGCAGAAACTGACAGCGCGTCGGCTGTCGAGGTCGGTGCCGGGTCGCCCAGCGCGCACGGCAGAACCCTGAACAGCAGTTGGTGACCGGTGTCTGGGTGCAGAAACCCCGACATTCGCCGTTCGGAATTGATCTGTCCCTAATTTTATCTTTTGTCCAGAATTCCACAATCAATTATGATCTGACCCCATTTATTCCTGTTGGCATTAATGTTGCGGTGCACTAAACTTTGCGTCCTTGTCCAAGTTCGTTGAAGCGAGCGCGGCCGGGCCCTGGATCCAATGCCATGGCCTGGCTGCCAACCACCTAGGAAACACCATGGCCACGGCAGCTGAAATCAAGCATCTGGAAGACAACGGTTTGTACTCCAGTGCCAACGAACACGATTCCTGTGGTGTCGGTTTCGTCGCGAACATCCGGGGCGCCAAATCCCACGAGATAGTCAAGAACGCGCTCAAGATACTGGAGAACCTGGACCATCGCGGCGCCGTCGGCGCGGACAAGCTGATGGGGGACGGCGCCGGCATCCTGATCCAGTTGCCGGACGCGTTGTACCGCGCCGAAATGGCGCAGCAGGGCGTCGTGTTGCCGGCGCCGGGCGAATACGGCGTCGGCATGATCTTCCTGCCCAAGGAGCATGCCTCGCGGCTGGCCTGCGTGCAGGAGATGGAGCGCGCCATCAAGGCCGAGGGACAGGTCCTGCTGGGCTGGCGCGATGTGCCGGTGAATCGCGACATGCCGATGTCGCCCGCGGTTCGGACCAAGGAGCCCGTCATGCGGCAGGTGTTCATCGGCCGCGGTGACGACGTGATCGTGCAGGACGCCCTGGAACGCAAGCTCTACGTGATCCGCAAGACGGCCAGCGCGGCGATCCAAAACCTGCAGCTCAAACACAGCAAGGAATACTACGTCCCCAGCATGTCGAGCCGCACCGTGGTCTACAAAGGACTGCTGCTTGCGGATCAGGTCGGCACCTATTTTCATGATCTGGAAGACGAACGCTGTGTTTCTGCGCTGGGTCTGGTGCACCAACGCTTCTCCACCAACACCTTTCCCGAGTGGCCGCTCGCGCATCCCTATCGCTACGTGGCACACAACGGCGAGATCAATACCGTCAAGGGCAATTACAACTGGATGAAAGCGCGCGAAGGGGTGATGTCGTCGCCGGTGCTCGGCGCCGACCTGCCCAAGCTCTATCCGATAAGTTTTGCCGGGCAGTCCGACACCGCCACCTTCGACAACTGCCTGGAACTGCTCACGATGGCCGGCTACCCGATCAGCCAGGCCGTGATGATGATGATCCCCGAGCCATGGGAGCAGCACGCCACCATGGACCCGCGGCGCCGCGCCTTCTACGAGTACCACGCCGCGATGCTGGAGCCTTGGGACG
>JANMYG010000858.1:0-8403 GCA_031381865.1 Betaproteobacteria bacterium
GCGGTGATCGTTCCGTTCATCCTGGGCGGCGCGATGGGCCCGGTCACCAATGCCGGCGCGATCGCGCAGGCGCACGCCGAAACCATGGTCGGCTGCGCCATCACGCAGCTCGAACGGCCGGGTGCGCCGGTGATCTACGGCAACTTCCTCTCCAGCATGTCGCTGCGCTCCGGTTCACCGACCTTCGGCACGCCCGAGCCGGCCATCGGCTCGATGGTGGTCGGGCAACTGGCGCGCCGGCTCGGCCTGCCGCTGCGCTGCGCCGGCTCGTTCACCACGTCCAAGCTGCCCGACGGACAGGCGATGCAGGAAAGCGTGATGTCGATGTTGTCGGCGGTGCACTGCGGCGCCAACTTCATCCTGCATTCGGCCGGTTTCCTGGACGGGCTGTTGTCTATGAGTTACGAGAAGTTCATGATGGACGCCGACTTCTGCGGCGCGCTGCACAGTTACCTGGCCGGTGTCGTGGTCGACGACAACACGCTGGCGATGGACGCCTTCAGGGAGGTCGCACCCGGCAGCCATTTTCTCGGCTGCGCGCATACGATGGCCAACTACACGACGGCGTTTTTCGACTCGCACATCTCCGACGACACACCCTTCGAGACCTGGACCGAGGCCGGCAGCACCGACAGCGCGACACGCGCCAACCGGCGCTGGAAGGCGGCGCTGGCCGAATACCAGGCACCCGCCATCGACCCGGCGGTGGACGAATCGATCCGCGACTACATCGACCGCAAGAAGGCCGCCATGCCCGACCAGTGGTATTGACATGGAACACCCCCGTTACGGCTCACTTCGTGTAGCCGTCTCCCCCCTTGCAGGGGGCAACACCGGCGCCCCGGCGAAGCCGGTTGCGCGGTGTTCCGCGAATGGTCATCGCCTTTCATAAGTCGCACAGGACGCCCAAGGCCATGGAGCACTGAAATGAGTCCGGAAAATGACCCCCTGCTGCAGCCCTACCAGCTCAGGCACTTGCGGCTCAGGAACCGCATCATGACGACCTCGCACGAGCCGGCTTACCCGGAGGACGGCATGCCGAAGGCGCGTTACCGGGCCTACCATGTGGAGCGCGCGCGGGCCGGCATCGCGCTCACCATGACGGCCGGTTCGGCCACCGTGGCGCGCGACAGCCCGCCGGTGTTCAACAACATCCTGGCCTACCGCGACGACGTGGTGCCGTGGCTCAAGGACCTGGCCGACGCCTGCCACGAGCACGGCGCCGCGGTGATGATCCAGCTCACCCATCTGGGGCGGCGCACCAGCTGGTCCAAGGCGGACTGGCTGCCGGTGCTGTCGTCGTCGCACGAGCGCGAGGCGGCGCACCGCGCGTTCCCCAAGAAGATGGAGGGCTGGGACATCGAACGCATCATCGGCGACTACGCCGATGCGGCCGAGCGCATGCGCGCGGCCGGGCTCGACGGCATCGAGTTGCAGGCCTACGGGCACCTGATGGACCAGTTCTGGTCGCCTCTCACCAACACGCTGGACGCGCCTTATGGCGGAACGCTGGACAACCGGCTGCGTTTCACCTTCGAGGTGCTGCGGGCGATCCGCAGGCGGGTCGGTGCGGAATTCATCGTGGGGGTGCGTTACACCGGCGACGAGGACCTGCCGGGTGGCCTGACAGCGGCCGACGGGCTGGAGATTTCGC
The DNA here is from genome assembly GCA_031381865.1 of Betaproteobacteria bacterium. Lineage (GTDB taxonomy): Bacteria > Pseudomonadota > Gammaproteobacteria > Burkholderiales > Burkholderiaceae_C > CAISIP01. The sequence continues at coordinate 1,655 of JANMYG010000858.1, forward strand.
GCCGCCTCAAGGACTGCGGCCTGGTGGATTTCCTCAACGTGATCCGGGGCCATATCGATACCGACGCCGGCCTGACCGACGTGATACCGGTGCAGGGCATGCGCAGTTCGCCGCACCTGGATTTCGCCGGCCAGATCCGCGCGGCCACGGGTTTCCCGACCTTCCACGCGGCGAAGATCCAGGACGTCACGACCGCGCGCCATGCGATCGCCTCCGGCAAACTCGACATGGTGGGCATGACACGCGCCCACATGACCGACCCGCATATCGTGCGCAAGATCGTCGCCGGCCGCGAGGACAGCATCCGCCCCTGCGTCGGCGCGAACTTCTGCCTCGACCGGATCTACCAGGGCGGCGAGGCGTACTGCATCCACAACCCGGCCACCGGGCGCGAGTTGACGATGCCGCACGACATCGCTGCGGCGCCGGCGCGGCGCAAGGTGGTGGTGGTCGGCGCCGGGCCGGCCGGGCTCGAAGCGGCCCGGGTCGCCGCCGAACGCGGCCACGCGGTGCTGGTGTTCGAGGCGGCCTCGCGACCCGGCGGGCAGATCCGCCTGACGGCGCGCAGCGCGCGCCGGCGCGAGATGATCGGCATCATCGACTGGCGCATGGCGCGCTGCGAAGAACACCAGGTGGAGTTCCGCTTCAACGCGCTGGCGGATGCCGCGATGGTGCTGGCGGAGCAGCCGGATGTGGTGATCGTCGCCACCGGTGGCCTGCCGCATACCGACGTGCTGCGGCACGGCAACGAACTCGTGGTCTCGAGCTGGGACATCCTGAGCGGCGACGTCAGGCCCGGGCGCAAGGTGTTGCTGTTCGACGATGCCGGTGACCACCCGGCACTGCAGGCGGCCGAGGTGATCGCACAGTCCGGCGCGGCGGTGGAGATCATGACGCCTGACCGCTGCTTCGCGCCCGAAGTGATGGCGATGAACCTGGTGCCGTACATGCGCAGCCTGCAAAAACACGATGTCACTTTCACCGTCACGTTCCGCCTCGAATCGGTCGAGCGCGAGGGTGATGGGCTGCTGGCGCGGGTCGGCAGCGACTACGGCGGCGTGCACAAGGAGCGCCACGTGGACCAGGTCGTGGTCAACCATGGCACGCGTCCGCTGGACGAGCTGTATTTCGAGCTCAAGGCGCTGTCGTCGAACCAGGGCGCGGTCGACTACGCCGCGCTGGTGGCGGGCGTGCCGCAGACCACCGGTTCGGCCGCCGGGGGCCGCTTCCAGTTGTTCCGCATCGGCGACGCGGTGTCGGCGCGCAACACCCACGCCGCCATCTACGACGCCCTGCGGCTGGTGAAAGACCTGTAGCGTTTGGTGCGTTTAGCCTGAACCGGGGGACCCGATGGATCTCGCCACCCTGGTGCTGCTGTTTGCCGGCGGATGCGTGGCCGGTGGCGTCACCGCCGTCGCGGGCGGCGGCAGCTTCCTGACCTTTCCCCTGTTGATCGCCGCCGGTCTGCCGCCCCTGGTGGCCAACATCACGAACTGGATAGCGCTGATGCCCGGCAACTTCATGGCGCTGGCCGCCTACCGCACCGAGCTCGCCGACATGCGCCGCGACGTGCGCGCCCATCTGGCCGTGTCATTTGCCGGCGGGCTGGCCGGCGGGCTGTTGTTGTTGTGGACCGATGAGGTGCGGTTCGAACGCGCCGTCCCCTGGCTGATGTTGACCGCCACCACCTTTTTTGCGCTCGGCGGGTGGATCAAGCTGCGGCTGGACGCGCTGCGCCACCCGGCGCACCGGCCGTCGCGGCGCTGGCTGCTGCTGTTCGAATTCGTGCTGATGGTCTACGGCGGCTACTTCGGCGCCGGCCTGGGCATCGTGCTGCTGGCCACGCTGGCCATCGCCGGCGAGACGTCGATCCACCGCGCCAATGCCAGGAAGAACCTGATGGTGGTGGCACTGAGCGTGGCCGGCATGCTGGTGTTCCTGCCCTCGGGCCGCGTCGCCTGGTGGTACGCGCTGCCGGTCTTTGCCGGCGCCGGCGTGGGTGGTTACACGACGGTGCGTTTCATCCGCCGCATTCCCCAGCACGCCGTGCGCAGCGCCGTGCTGGTGTGGGCGATCACGCTGACCGTGTATTCGTTCTGGAAATACGGCTGAGCACGGCACAGCCCGCGCGGCAGCGCCGTTTCAGCGCGCGGGCCTGGCCAGGGCGCGGGTGTCCAGTGCCAGTTGCGTGATGCGCGCCCAGTCGCCGGCCGCCAGCGCATCGGCCGGCACCAGCCACGAGCCGCCCACACACACCACATTGGGCAAGGCCAGCAGCTCGGCGGCGTTTTGCAGCGTGACGCCGCCGGTGGGGCAGAACCGGACCTCGCCGAACGGCCCACTCCAGGCCCGCAGCATGGCGCCGCCACCGGCCTGCATCGCCGGAAAGAACTTGAGCTCGGTCAGGCCGTCTTCCTGGCACATCATGATTTCGCTGCCGGTCGCCACGCCCGGCAGCAAGGGCAGGCCGAGGTCGCGGCACGCCTGCCCGACGGCGTGGGTGTAACCGGGACTGACCACAAACCGCGCACCCGCCATGGCCGCCGCCTGCGCGTCTGCGGCACTGCGCACGGTGCCTGCGCCCAGCACGGCTTCGGGCACATCACGCGCGATGGCCTCCATGCAGGCCAGGGCCTGCGGCGTGCGCAGCGTGACCTCGAGCATGCGCACACCACCGGCCACCAGGGCACGCGCCAGCGGCACGGCGTGGGCGATATCGTTGAGCACGATGACCGGAATCACCGGCGCGTCCTGCATCACTTGCAGTGCAGTCATGGGCCCCGCGCCGGTCGCCGCGCGTGTCGCACCACCCCCGTTTGCGGCGCTCGCACCCAGGGTCGACCCGGCGGCGCCCAAGTTGTTGGTCAAAGCCATGAACAAGCTCCTTCTTCCGCGCTCAGCGCGTTGCGCCGCATGCCGGCGAACAGTTCGCGCCCCATGTCCAGGCCGTTCGCGTGCACCAGCGCCTCCGGCATGGTCGCCAGTGCGCGGCGATCCCATTCGTCCGCCGGCACCAGCGCCTGCAGCGTGCCGGCCACGGCGTCGAGCCGGACCACGTCGCCGTCGCGCAGGCGCGCCAGCGGGCCGCCGGCCGCCGCCTCGGGCGACACATGGATGGCGGCCGGCACCTTGCCCGACGCGCCGCTCATGCGGCCATCGGTCACCAGCGCCACCCTGAACCCATTGCCCTGCAAAACCGCCAGCGGCGGCGTCAGCTTGTGCAGCTCGGGCATGCCGTTGGCGCGCGGGCCCTGCCAGCGCACCACGCACACCACGTCGCGGTCGAGTTCCCCGGCCGCGAAGGCGGCGTGCAGCCCCTCCTGCGAATCGAACACCCGCGCCGACGCCTCGATCACATGGCGGTCGTCGGGCACCGCCGAGACCTTGATCACACTGCGGCCGAGATTGCCCAGCAGCAGCTTGAGGCCACCGGTGGCGCTGAACGGCGTCGCTGCGCCGCGCACCACCGACTCGTCCGCCGAAGCGCCCGGGTCGCGCCACGACAGGGCTTCACCGGCGCCGTGGGGGATGCCGGTGAACTCGCGCAGACCGCCCGGGCGCGCGGTCAACACGTCGGCGTGCATCAGGCCGGCATCGAGCAGTTCGCGGATCACGAATCCGGGGCCGCCCGCGGCCTGGAACTGGTTCACGTCGGCACTGCCGTTCGGGTAGACGCGGGACAACAGGGGCACCACATCGGACAGCGCCGAAAAGTCGTCCCAGCCGATCGCGATGCCGGCCGAGCGCGCCACCGCCACCCAGTGGATCAGGTGGTTGGTCGACCCGCCGGTGGCGAGCAGCGCGACCATGGCGTTGACGATGCAGCGCTCGTCCACGATGCGCCCGATCGGCGCACACAATTTCGCGTCCGCGGCCGCGACCGGCTGGTCCGCGGCAACGAACGGGGTGGGCCGGCCCAGCACCGTGCGCACCGCCTCGCGCGTGAGCTCGTCGCGCAACACGGCGCCGGGATTGACAAATGCCGTGCCCGGCACATGCAGCCCCATGGCCTCGAGCAGCATCTGGTTGCTGTTGGCGGTGCCGTAGAAGGTGCAGGTGCCCAGCCCGTGGTAGGCCTTGGCCTCCGCCTGCAGCAGTTCCGCACGGCCCACCAGGCCCTGCGCCGCCAATTCACGCACCTTGCCTTTTTCATTGTTCGACAAGCCCGAGGTCATCGGGCCGGCCGGCACGAACACCGTGGGCAGGTGGCCGAAATGCAGCGCCCCGATCAGCAGCCCCGGGACGATCTTGTCGCACACGCCGAGCAGCAGCGCGGCGTCGAACATGTCGTGGCTCAGCGCCACCGCGGTGGCCATCGCGATCACGTCGCGCGAATACAGGCTCAGCTCCATGGCGGCAGTGCCCTGCGTGACGCCGTCACACATGGCGGGCACACCGCCGGCGACCTGCGCCGTGGCGCCGAGCCGGCGCGCTTCGGTCTTGACCAGCTCAGGGTAATGCTGCAGCGGCGCGTGCGCCGACAACATGTCGTTGTAGGCGGTGACGATGCCGATGTTGGGCGCCCGCACGGCCGAGATCTTCAGCGTGTTGCCGCGCGGCATCGCGACCGCCTTGTCGTTGTCGGGCATGGCCGCCAGCGCGTGCGCCACGTTGGCGCATCCCATGCGTTCGGTGCCGGGTTTGCGCCGCGACGCGACGTCGAGCCGCTGCAGGTAAGCGGTTCGGGTTGGCGCGCTGCGCTGGCGGATGCGCTCGGTCACCTGTTGCACTGTGTCGTGAAGTTTCATGATTTTTGGTAACTTAATTACATGCGCATGGTACTCCCGAATCCGCCCTCAGGAACACGCGCGGGTTACCAGTCGATTACCAAATTGCCACCGGACAGCGGCCTCGGTGTAAACCGCCCGGCCAGTCGCGCGTTCAACAATATACAGAGGTGGCGCGAGACCTGCACCGGCGCGTACCATTGACAACTGACGTGAACAGCCCTACCCAACCCCCCGTCCCGTGGCCAGCGGCAGTGCGTGATCCGGCGCCGATGCTGGAGAACGCGCTGCGCGAATGGGGCGGCAAGCGCGACCTATGGGTATTTGCCTACGCCTCGCTGATCTGGCGGCCCGATTTCAACGTCGTCGAACAACACCTGGCCCGGGTCCACGGCTGGCATCGGGCGCTCAAGATGTGGAGCCGCGTCAACCGCGGCACGGTCGATCGCCCGGGCCTGGTTTTTGCCCTGCTGTCGGGCGGCAGCTGCCACGGCGCCGTGTTGCGCGTGGCCCGCCGCGACGGCGCCTCGGTGCTCCAGAAGCTGTGGGAACGCGAGATGGTGACCGGCGTCTACGACCCGAAATGGCTGCCGTGCACCACACGCCAGGGGCCGGTGACGGCACTGGCATTCACCCTGTCGCGCCGCAGCCCCAATTTCACGGGCGAACTCAGCGCGCAGCGTTACCGCGAAATCTTCTCCGAAGCGCGCGGCCGTTACGGCAGCACGCTGGAATATGCCGACCAGACCCTGCGCTGCCTGCAGCAACACGGCATTCGCGACCATGCCTTGCACCGGCTGCTGGGCCACGCCGGCTAGAGCGCGCGGTTCGGTTCCGGTTCCTATACTCGCGGCATGAACACCATCGCCGACCTGCGCAAGAGTTACGAACGCGCCGAACTCAGTGAAGACGCCTCACACGCCGACCCGTTGCAGCAGTTTGCGCGCTGGCTCGACGAGGCGATCCAGTCCCAGTTGCCCGAACCGAATGCGATGACACTGGCCACGGTGGCGAGCAACCTGCGCCCCAGCACCCGCGTCGTGCTGATCAAGGGTTATGACGAACGCGGCATCGTCTGGTACACCAACTACGAAAGCCGCAAGGGGCAGGAGCTGGCGGGCAATCCCTATGCCGCGCTGCAGTTCCACTGGGTCGAACTCGAACGCGTGGTGCGCATCGAAGGTGTGGTCGAGAAGATCGATCCGGCCGACAGCGACGCCTATTTCAAGAGCCGGCCACTGGACTCGCGCATCGGCGCGTGGGCCTCGCCGCAGTCACAGGTGATCTCGAGTCGCGCCGTGCTGGTCGCCAATGCCGCCAAGTACGGCGCGCAGTTCCTGCTGCAGCCGCCGCGGCCGCCGCACTGGGGCGGTTACCGCCTCCAGCCCGACAGCTGGCAATTCTGGCAGGGGCGCAAGAGCCGCCTGCATGACCGCCTGCGCTACACGCGCGACGGCGGCCAGTGGTTGCGCGAGCGGCTCGCGCCCTGAGCGCGTGCGTGGCGCCAGGCATCAGGCCGCGCCCACCAGCAACATCACGACCGTTACGCTGACGAGGGCCAGCGCCGTCGATACGGCGACACTTGCGGTCACCAGCTCCTGTGCCACCGCATAACGCTGTGAAAACATGAACACGTTGGCGCCGATGGGCAGTGCGGCGGTGACGACCATGACGGCCAGCGACAGCCCGGACATGCCGATCGACCAACCCAGCACGGCTGCCAGCGCCGGCAGCAGCAGGTTCTTGACGCCGGCCAGCAGCAGCGCCTGGCGCAGGTGGCGGCCGACGGTCGAGCCGGCCAGTGCAATGCCCACCAGCACCAATGCCAACGGGCCAAAGGCACTGCCAAGCCAACGCATCACCTGGTCCGGCCAGGGAGGAATCTCAAGGCCGGTCTGGGCGAACAGCAGGCCGGCGATGATGGGCAGCGGCACCGGGTGCAGCAGCGCCCGGCCCAGCGCCCGGCTCGCCACCCGCAGCAGGCGGCCGCGCACGCCCGGCGCCATCGCGGCGCGTTCGTGC
>JANMYG010000033.1:0-2884 GCA_031381865.1 Betaproteobacteria bacterium
CCCACGCCGTGTTCCCCGGTCACGGTGCCGCCCATCGCCACGCTGGTCTCCAGGATGTCGGCGCCAAACAGTTCGCAGCGGTGCAACTGGTCGGGGTCGTTGGCGTCGAACAGGATCAGCGGGTGCAGGTTGCCGTCGCCGGCATGGAACACGTTGGCACAACGCAACCGGTACTTCTTCTCCATCTGCTGGATCGCCAGCAGGATGTCGGCCAGCCGTTTGCGCGGAATCGTGGAGTCCATGCACATGTAGTCCGGGCTGATGCGCCCGCTGGCCGGGAACGCGTTCTTGCGCCCGCTCCAGAACCGCAGCCGCTCGTCTTCGTCCTGGCTCACGGCGATCGCCTTGGCGCCATGGCGCGTCAGCACCTCGCGCATGCGGCCGCATTCTTCTTCCACCTCGTCCACCGTGCCGTCGCTTTCGCACAGCAGGATCGCCTCGGCGCTCAGGTCGTAACCGGCGTGCACATAGTCTTCCACGGCCGCGGTCATCGGCTTGTCCATCATCTCCAGCCCGGCTGGAATGATGCCGGCCGCTATCACGGCGGCCACGGCGTCGCCGGCCTTGCGGATGTCGTCGAAGCTGGCCATGATGCAGCGCGCCAGTTGCGGCTTGGGTACCAGCTTGACCGTGACCTCGGTCGTGACCGCCAGCATGCCTTCGGAACCGATCACCACCGAGAGCAGGTCGAGCCCGGGTGCGTCGAGCGCCTGCGAGCCGAACTCGACCGCGTCGCCTTCGATCGTGAAACCCTTGACCTGGAGCACGTTGTGCAGCGTCAGTCCGTATTTGAGGCAATGCACGCCGCCCGAGTTTTCCGCCACGTTGCCGCCGATGGTGCAGGCGATCTGGCTCGACGGATCGGGTGCGTAATACAGGCCCAGCGGCGCCGCGGCTTCGCTGATCGCCAGGTTGCGCACACCACACTGCACTTGCGCCGTGCGGCTGACGGCGTCGAGCTTCAGGATCCGGTTGAATTTGGCCAGGCTCAGCGTGACGCCGAGCTGGTGCGGCATCGCGCCGCCCGACAGGCCGGTGCCGGCGCCGCGCGCCACCACCGGCACGTCGAGTGCGTGGCAGGTCCGCAGCAGCGCCTGCACCTGGGCTTCGGTCTCGGGCAGCGCGACCACCAGCGGGCGCTGGCGGTAGGCGGTCAGGCCGTCGCATTCATAAGGCGTCGTGTCCTCCCGGTGCCACAACAGGGCATGGGCCGGCAACACCCGCTGCAGCGCCTGCACCACGGCCGCCTGGCGTTCGGCGCGCTGGTGCAGGTCGGTTGCGTCGGGAGATGTGGGGGCGTTCATGCTGGTCTGGGTGGGCAGGAATTGACTGTCGACTGTAGACCATCGTGGTGGGCGCCGGCGTGAGCAATATTTCAGCGACGGTTGAATTGCGGCCCGAAGGCGGCCTTGCGATCCGGAAATTATTGTGTAATAATTATTTCAAATAAAGTATCAATTAGTTCAAGTGTTTGCCATACTGATCGTCACCCTGCCATCGCAGCCCAGCGCCGTGCGCCTGCGGGTCTGGCGCTCGCTCAAGGCGCTCGGTTGTGTCGCCTTGCGCGACGGCGCCTACTTGCTGCCGCTGGCGCAGGCCTCGGCGCTGGAGGAACTCGCGGCCGAAGTGCGCCAGCACGGCGGCACGGCATCGGTGCTGGCGCTGTCTCCGCGCGACGAGGAACAGCGGCTCGAGTTGCTGGCGCAGTTCGACCGCAGCGACGCCTGGAGCGCGTGGCAGCTGAGCGTGCGCTCACTGCAGGCGGAACTCGACGGCCTCGGCGAGACCGAAGCGCGCCGGCGCGCCCGTGCCGTCGCCGACGCCCTGCAGGCCTTGCAGCGGGTCGACTATTACCCGGGCGCGGCCGCAGAGCAGGCGCAGTCCGAGCTGGCGTTGTTGCGGCGCGCGCTCGACCTGCGGTTTTCGCGCGGTGAACCGCAGGCGGTGGCGGGCGAAGTGGCGCGCCTGGACCCGGCCGAATTCCAGGGCCGGCGTTGGGCCACGCGCGCGCGGCCGTGGGTCGACCGGCTGGCCTGCGCCTGGCTGATCCGCCGCTTCATCGACCACAAGGCGCGGTTTGTCTGGCTCGGCGAAGCGCCGCGCCAACCGCGTGGCGTGGTCGGTTTCGATTTCGACGGTGCGCGTTTCACGCACGTCGGCAACCGCGTCACGTTTGAAGTGCTGATCGCCAGTTTCGCGCTCGACCAGGATGCCCGGCTGCAGTCGATCGCCGCGGTCGTGCATTACCTCGACGCCGGCGGCATTCCCGCGCCGCAGGCGGCCGGGCTGGAAGCGGTGCTCGGCGGCCTGCGCGAACTGCACCCCGACGACGATGCGCTGGTGCAGGCGGCGGCCGGCGTGTTCGACGCGCTGTATGCGCTGCCCGGCGCCAGCACCGGGAGCACCCGATGACGCAGACCCCACAGAACCCGGGCACCCGGCCGGCGCCGGTAGGATTTGCCGAGGCGTTTCGCTTCTGGCTCAAGCTCGGCTTCATCAGTTTTGGCGGCCCGGCCGGCCAGATCGCGATCATGCACAGCGAACTGGTGGAGCAAAAACGCTGGATCAGCGAACAGCGTTTCCTGCACGCCCTGAACTACTGCATGGTGTTGCCCGGCCCGGAAGCGCAACAACTGGCGATCTACATCGGCTGGCTGCTGCACCGAACGTGGGGCGGCATCGTGGCCGGCGCGCTGTTTGTGTTGCCCTCGCTGTTCATCCTGGTGGCGTTGTCGTGGATCTACATGGCGTTCGGGCAACTGCCGCTGGTGGCCGGCATCTTCTACGGCATCAAGCCGGCCGTCACGGCGCTGGTGCTGCACGCGGCGCACCGCATCGGCGCGCGCGCCCTGAAGAACCGCTGGATGTGGGGCATCGCGGCGCT
>JANMYG010000037.1:0-11589 GCA_031381865.1 Betaproteobacteria bacterium
GCATGCCGCGGGGCAGCCGCTCGAACAGGGACACATCCAGCGCGTCTTCCAGGTCCTTGAGCAACTTGGACGCCGCGGGCTGGGTCATGTTCAGCACTTGTGCCGCCCGGTGAATATTTCCTTCTTCGGCCAGGGCGACCAGCAGCAAAAGCTGCCGGGTCTTGAGTCGCGCGCGCAAAAACCAGTGCATGTAGTTTGACATATGCGGGTATACCCCAATCTCAATTTAATTATGGCTCTGCCATTAAAGAGCATTAGAAAATTATCAGTCAATTCCGTATCATCTAGCTCTTCGCCAAACCGGCAAAGACTCTGGCATCCAAAGCAAACCCCTTCAGGAGATACCTAGTGAACGCTCGTCGATCAACCCTCAAAGCCCTGGCCGCTGGCCTGGCAATTGCATTCGCCGTGGGCGCGCCTGTGGCCCAGGCCCAAGACAAAGGCCTGGTCGGCGTGGCCATGCCCACCAAGACGTCCACGCGTTGGGTGAGTGACGGCAACAGCATGGTGACCGCCCTGGCCGCCAAAGGCTACAAGGCCGATCTGCAATACGCGGACGACGACATCCCGAACCAGCTGGCGCAGATCGAGAACATGATCACCAAGGGTGTGAAGGTGCTGGTGATTGCCGCCATCGATGGCTCCACCCTGTCCAACGCGCTGCAAAAGGCGGCCGACAAGGGCATCAAGGTGGTGGCTTATGACCGCCTGATCGTCGGCAGCAAGAACGTGGACTACTACGCCACGTTCGACAACTTCCAGGTCGGGGTGCTGCAAGCCCAGACGATTGAAAAAGCACTGGCGCTGAAGACCGCCAAGGGCCCCTTCAACATCGAGCTGTTTGGTGGCTCGCCCGATGACAACAACGCCTTCTTCTTCTATGACGGCGCGATGTCGGTGCTCAAGCCTTACATCGACAGCGGCAAGCTGGTGGTGCAGAGTAAGCAGATGGGCATGGAAAAAGTCGGCACCCTGCGCTGGGATGGCGCGGTGGCGCAATCCCGCATGGACAACCTGTTGAGCGCGCACTACGGCAAGAGCCGTGTCGACGCCGTGTTGTCACCTTATGACGGCTTGAGCATCGGCATCTTGTCCTCGCTCAAGGGCGTGGGTTACGGCTCACCGAGCCAGCCTTACCCGTACGTGACGGGACAGGATGCCGAAGTGCCTTCGGTCAAGTCGATGATCCGCAAAGAGCAGGGATCCACGATTTTCAAGGACACGCGTGAACTCGCCAAAGTCACCGCCAGCATGGTCGACGCCATGATGAGCGGAAAGAAGGTCGAGATCAACGACACCAAGACCTACAACAACAAGGTCAAGGTCGTGCCCTCGTACTTGCTCAAGCCCGTCAGCGTGGACTTGTCCAACTACAAGGCGGTGTTGATTGGCAGCGGCTACATCAAGGAAGAGCAGCTGAAATAGGCGCGTGAACTGATGGCTGACCAGGCGGGAAGGGCCCTGTGCCGCAAAGCACAGGGCCCTTTTGCATCCTTCGCACAGTCGCGGGCAAGATCAAAAAACACAGCGCGGAGGCGCCATGGCAGACCCCATTCTTGAGATGCGCGGAATGAAGAAGTCATTCCACGGCGTGAAGGCGTTGAGCGATGTCAACCTGACCGTGCAGGCCGGTCAGATTCACGCCATCGTCGGTGAAAACGGCGCCGGCAAATCGACGCTGATGAAGGTGCTGAGCGGCGTTTACCCTTATGGCGACTACGAAGGCGACATCAAATTCCTGGGCGCGGAATGCCGCTTCAAGGGCATCCACGAAAGTGAAGAAAAAGGCATCATCATCATCCACCAGGAGCTGGCGCTGGTGCCCCTGCTGTCGATCGTCGAGAACATTTTTCTGGGCAACGAACAAGCCACCGGCGGGGTGATCGACTGGACCACGTCGTATCTCAAGACGCAGGCGCTGCTGAAAAAGGTAGGCCTGAAGGAATCCCCCAGCACCTTGATCACCAATCTGGGTGTGGGCAAGCAACAGCTGATCGAGATCGCGAAGGCCTTGTCCAAACAGGTCAAGCTGCTGATTCTGGACGAGCCGACCGCCAGCCTGAACGAGACCGACAGCGATGCGCTGCTGCAGCTGCTGCTGGAACTCAAACGCCAGGGCATCGCCTGCATCCTGATCTCGCACAAGCTCAACGAAATCTCCAAGGTGGCCGATGCCATCACCGTGCTGCGTGACGGGGCGACCGTGGCTTCGCTGGACTGCCGGGCGGAGCCCATCAGCGAAGACCGCATCATCAGGCACATGGTGGGCCGCGAAATGGCCGACCGCTACCCCAGGCGCACGCCCAATGTCGGCCCCAAGGTTTTTGAAGTCAGGAACTGGAAGGTGCACCACGACATGCACGCCGATCGGCAAGTCATCAAAGGCGTGGACCTGCATGTGAACCGGGGCGAGATCGTCGGCATCGCCGGGCTGATGGGCGCGGGCCGCACCGAGCTGGCGATGAGCATCTTTGGTCGCACCTACGGCCAGGGCATCAGCGGCGAAGTGCTGCTCAACGGCAAGGCGATCGACACCAGCACCGTGCAAAAAGCCATCAACCATGGCATAGCCTACGTGACCGAAGACCGCAAGGGTTATGGCCTGGTGCTGGAAGAGACGATCGCCTGGAACACCACGCTGGCAAACTTGCGTGCGGTGTCGCGCAACGGCGTGATCGACGAAGGCCGCGAGTTTCGCGTGGCCGAGGACTACCGGCGCAAGCTCAACATCCGCAGCCCCGACGTGTATGCCCGCGCCGTCAATCTGTCGGGTGGCAACCAGCAAAAAGTGGTCCTGAGCAAGTGGCTGTTCTCCGACCCGCAGGTGCTGATACTGGACGAACCGACACGCGGCATCGACGTGGGTGCCAAATACGAGATCTACAGCATCATTGCGCAACTGGCGGCCGAGGGCAAATGCGTGATCATGATCTCCAGCGAGATGCCCGAACTGCTGGGCATGTGCGACCGGATCTGTGTCCTCAACGAAGGCAGCTTCGTGGCCGAGTTTTCAGCCGCGCAGGCCACCCAGGAAAAAATCATGCGTTCTATCGTGACATCGGGGGTCAACTGACATGGCAACCACTGCAACTCCCATCGACAAGGCTGAGGCTGCCGCGCCCAAAGCGGCTGGCGGCGTCGCGTTTCTCAAGAACCACCTGCGCGACTATGGCCTGCTGATCTCGCTGGTGGCGATCATGGTGTTTTTCCAGGTCAAGACCAACGGCACCTTGTTCCAGCCCCTGAACCTGACCAACCTGATCCTGCAAAACAGCTACATCATCGTGATGGCGCTGGGCATGCTGCTGGTGATCGTGGCGGGTCACATCGACCTGTCGGTCGGTTCGGTGTGCGGCTTTGTGGGGGCCGTGGCAGCGGTGCTGATGGTCGAATACAAGATGCATTTCGTTCCCGCCACGCTGATCTGCCTGGTGCTGGGTGGTGCCATTGGCGCGGCGCAAGGCTACTGGGTGGCGTTCTACAAGATACCCTCGTTCATCGTCACGCTGGCGGGCATGCTGGTCTTCAAGGGCCTGGCGCTGGCAGTCCTGGGGGGCTCGTCGGTCGGGCCTTTCCCGGAAGAGTTTCAGCTGCTGAGCACGGGTTTCATCCCCGACCCGTTTGCCGGGGAAAACCTGCGGGTGCTGTCTCTGCTGGCCGGTCTGCTGATGGCGCTGGTGCTGTTGGTCAGCGCGGTGCGGGGCCGGGCGGAACGGCTCAAGCATGGGATGGACAGCGAGCCCATGTTGTTCTTCGTCATCAAGAACCTGGTCTTCGCCGCCATGATCGCGGCCTTCAGCTACCTGCTGGCATCCTACAAAGGCCTGCCCAATGTGCTGATCGTCATGCTGCTGCTGATGCTGTTTTATGACTTCGTCACCTCCAGGACCATCATTGGCCGGCGCATCTACGCACTCGGCGGCAACGAGAAGGCGGCCAGGCTCTCGGGCATACGCACCGAGCGGCTCACGTTCTACACCTTCATCAACATGGGCGTGCTGGCCGGACTGGCCGGGCTGATCTTTGCGGCGCGGCTCAATACCGCCACGCCCAAGGCAGGGGTGGGTTTCGAGCTCGACGTGATTGCCGCGTGTTTCATCGGCGGCGCGTCAGCCGCCGGTGGCGTGGGCAAGGTGATGGGCGCGGTGATTGGCGCCTTCATCATGGGTGTGATGAACAACGGCATGTCGATCATGGGCATCGGCATCGACTGGCAGCAAGTCATCAAGGGGCTGGTCCTGTTGGCGGCCGTGTGTGTCGACGTCTACAACAAGAAGAAATAGCGAGTTGCCGGCATGACTTCAACGCAATCGACCGCCGCACGCCCGCGATTCAAGGGCGTGTTCCCGGTGGTGCCGACCACCTTCACCGCGTCGGGCGAGCTGGACCTGCCCAGCCAGTTGCGCTGTGTGGATTTCATGATCGACGCCGGCTCGAACGGATTGTGCATCCTGGCCAACTTCTCGGAGCAGTTTGTGCTCAGCGATGCCGAGCGCGAGACACTGACCACGGCCATCCTGAAACATGTCAACGGGCGCGTCCCGGTGATCGTGACCACCACACACTTCAGCACCGGGGTCTGCGCCCAGCGCAGCCTGCGCGCGCAGCAAGCCGGGGCTGCCATGGTGATGGTCATGCCGCCGTACCACGGTGCCACGATTCGCGTACCGGAGGACAAGACGCTCGAGTTCTTCGCGCGACTGTCGGACGCGATCGACATCCCGATCATGGTTCAGGACGCGCCCGTCAGTGGCACGATGCTCTCGGCGGCCTTTCTGGCGCGCATGGCCAAAGAGATCGAGAACGTGTGTTATTTCAAGATCGAAACCCCCGCCGCCGCGGCCAAGCTGCGCGACCTGATCCGCCTGGGCGGTGACGCGATCGAAGGCCCGTGGGATGGCGAAGAAGCCATCACCCTGCTGCCCGACCTCGACGCCGGCGCCACCGGCGCCATGACGGGCGGCGCCTATCCCGATGGCATTCGCCTGATCGTGGATGCCTACGCGGCGGGCCGGCGCGAAGAGGCCGCGGCCCTGTACCAGCAGTGGCTGCCGCTGATCAATTACGAGAACCGCCAGGCCGGTTTGTTGGCCGCCAAGTCGCTGATGAAAGAAGGCGGCGTGATCGCGTGCGAGGCCGCGCGCCATCCTTTCCCGGCCATGCACCAGGCGGTGCGCAACGGTCTGATCGAGACGGCGAAACGTCTTGACCCGCTGGTGTTGCGTTGGGGCAAGTAAGCCGAATCTTCTTTCAAAAGGCAATTGCGCGATGTCATTGAATCCGATCATCGCCACCCTGGGCCGCAGGTTGCGCCTGGCCGCCATTGGCGGCGGGCCGGGTTCCTTCATCGGGGCCATGCACCGCCAGGCCGCGCGGCTGGATGACCGCTACCAACTGGTGGCCGCAGCGTTGTCGTCGGACCCGCAACGATCGGTCAGCGCGGGCGCGGAAATCGGCCTGCCGCCCGAGCGCTGTTACGCCAATGGGCTGGACCTGATTGCGGGGGAAGCCGCGCGCGGCGATGGCGCAGACGTCGTGGCCATCATGACGCCCAACGACAGCCACCACGACTTTGCCATGACGGCGCTGGGGCGGGGCTTTGACGTCATCTGCGACAAGCCCATGACCAACACGCTGGCCGAGGCCGAGGCCGTGCATGCGCGCGTGCGACAGACCGGCCTGGTGTTTTGCCTGACCCACAACTACACCGGTTACCCGATGGTGCGCCAGGCCCGCGCCATGGTGGATGCCGGGTTGCTGGGCACCATCCGCATGCTGCAGGTGGAGTACGTGCAGGGCGGGCGCGCCAAGGCCGGGCCGGGCCGCCGCGCCTGGAAAGAGGACCCTGTGCGTGGAGGCCCATCGCTGGTGATGGGCGACATCGGCACGCACGCCCACAACCTGTCGCGCTTCATCACCGGCCTGGAGGTGTGCGAAGTGGCCGCCGAGATCGGCGCCATCGTGCCGGGCCGGGTCACACACGACTTTGCCGGTGCCATGTTGCGCCTGGCCAACCCTGCCAACACAGGTGACGGGTTCAGCGGTGCACGGGGCAGTTTCTGGGTCACCCAGGCCGCCGCCGGGGTGGAGAACGGCCTGCGCATCCGGGTCAGTGGCTCCCTGGGCAGCCTGGAGTGGATCCAGGAGCATCCCCAGGCGCTGACCTTCAAGCCGCTGGATGCACCGGCGCAAAACCGCACCCCCAACGGCCCGGGCACGCTGCCCCTGTCGGCCCGTGCGTCGCGCATCGTGGCCGGGCACCCCGAAGGTTTTCACGAGAGTTTTGCCAACCTCTACTCCGACGCCGCCGAAGCCATCGCCGCGCGCCGCGCCGGAGTGGCCGTGGACCCGATGGCGCTGTACTTCCCCAATTCGTTCGACGGCTTGATGGGCGTGCGTTTTGTGGCTGCCGTCATCCAGTCGAGCCAGAACAACGGGGCGTGGACGGCTTGCGCGGTGGCCTAGTCCGGCGGCCTGTTTTCAACCCGCCTCTACCTGCCGCTGGATCCCACGCTGGTCACCGCGACCAGCGGCAACGGCGTACCGTGCCGCGCTTTATTCGATCTTGGCCTTGGCGCGCAGTTCTTCCTGGAACTTGCCCAGTTTCTGCTGCGTCAGTTGCTGCGCAATCTGGGGCTTGACGTCGTCGAACTTCGGCAACTGGGCTTCGCGCGTGTCTTCCAGCCGGATGACGTGGTAGCCGAACTGCGACTTGACCGGCACCTCGGTCGTCTTGCCTTTTTCCAGCGCCACCATGGCGTCGGAGAACTCCTTCACGTAGCTGCCGGCAGGGGCCCAATCCAGGTCACCTCCATTGGCGCCGGAGCCGGGATCCTTGGAAGACTTCTTGGCGATCTCCTCGAACTTGCCGCCCTTCTTGAGGCTGGCGATGATGGCCTTGGCATCGGCCTCCTTTTCCACCAGGATATGGCGCGCACGGTATTCCTTGCCGCCGTTGGCGGCGGCGAACTTGTCGTATTCGGCCCGGACGTCGGCGTCCGATACCGGGTTCTTCTTCTGGTAGTCGCTGAACAGCTCGCGGATCAGCAGCGACTGGCGCGCCAGGTCCATCTGGATCCTGAAGTCCTCGCTGACGTCGAGGCCGAGTTTTTGCGCCTCCTGGATGAATATCTCGCGCGTGATGACCTCGTCGCGCAGCTGGCCCTGCATCTCGGGCGTGACGGGACGGCCGGACTTGGCCACTTGTTGCGCCAGTGCCTCCACGCGCGCGGTCGGAACGGCCTTGCCGTTGACGATAGCGATGTTCTGTGCCAGCGCCGGAAGCGCCGTCAGGCTGGATAACGCAGCGGCAAACAGTGTCGCAATCAGGGTCTTGTTCATGATTTCTCTCTCTCGTTGCATAAAGGGGGGATTGCGGCATCCAGGGCCGGATGACATCGGGTCGGTTGGTCAGAGCACCTCTATCGCCAGCGCGTGCAGCCCCTGGTCGACAAAATCTTGCAGCGCATCATACACAAGGCGGTGGCGCTGCACACGCGTCTTGCCGGCGAACAGCGGCGAGGCGATACGCACCCGGAAATGGGTGCCGAAACCGGTGCCGTTGGCACCCGCATGCCCCGCATGCTGCGCGCTTTCGTCGTGCACCTGCAATTCGGTCGGCGCCAGCACGTCGCGCAGGCGCTGCTCTAGATTGGCGGCAGTCGGGTCCATGCGCTCAGCCCCCGGTCGTGGGTTCGTCGGCCTTCAGGTGCGGGGCGATGTAGAAGCCCTGTCCGACGATGAATGCGAGCGGAAAGACATAACCCCACAACTTGAAGTTGACCCACGCGTCGGTGCTGAAGAAGGCGGCCACATAACCATTGATGACCGCCATGAAGACGCAATACACGATCCAGGCGACATTGAGCCGCATCCAGATGCGGTCGGGCAATTCGATTTGCGAACCGAGCATGAGCTTGAGAAAGCTCTTCTTGAACATCCACACGGTGACGGTCAGGGCGATCGCGATCGCGGCGTACAGGACGGTCGGTTTCCATTTGATGAAGCGTTCGTCCTGCAGATAGAGCGTCAGTGCGCCAAACACCACGATCAACGACAACGTGATCTTCTGCATCGTCGTGACCTTGCGGTCGATCGTGTACATCACGGCGGTCTGCACCACCGTGGCGGCCATCAGCACGGCAGTGGCCACGTAGATGTCGTAGAACTTGTAGGCGCCGAAGAACAGCAGTATCGGAAACAGGTCGATCAGTATCTTCATTCGGGCTTGAAATCCAGGGAGGCTGAGTTCATGCAGTAGCGCTGGCCGGTGGGGGCAGGGCCGTCCGGAAAAACATGCCCAAGGTGGGCGCCGCAATCGGCGCAATGCACTTCCGTGCGCTTCATCCACAACATGCCATCGGTCTTGGTGCCGACCGCATCTTCGCTGAGCGGCTGAAAGTAACTCGGCCAACCGGTTCCCGAGTCGAACTTGGCGGACGATGCAAACAGCGGTTTCCCGCAACAGATGCAGGTGTAGACACCCGGCGCCTTGGTGTCGGCCAGGCGGCCGGTGAACGCGCGCTCGGTCGCCTCGTGCCGGGCGACCTCGAAGGCCATCGGCTCAGCGCCTTTCTGCTGCAGCAAGGCTTTCCATTCGGCGTCGGTCTTTTCAATCTTGTAAGGCATGGTGGTATTTTCTCCCGGAAATCAGGACGAACAGCTGATCTCGATGCCGGCCGCCCAATCGGGCGGAAATCCGGCATGGGTGTCCATGTCCGGATGTTCATCGAAAGGCGCCTCGAGCAAAGCCAGCAGCGTTGTGACTTCGGAATAATCCTTAAGTTTCGCCTTTTGGATCGCCTGTTCGCCCAGGTGGTTGCGCAACACGAACTTGGGATTGGTTCGCAGCATCAGGTCGCCTGCCGCCGGTCTGTCCACCGGTGCAAGGCGGTCCAGGTAACGCACCAGCCAGGCATCGAACGCCGAGCGGTCGGGAAACAGGTCGCGCACCGGTTCGACGCTGCCGCCAGCGACGCACTGGCTCAGCCGGCGCCAGAAGATGGTGTAGTCGACCCGACCGCCGGCCAGCAGCCTGAGTATGTCCTCGATCAGGCTGCGGCCATCGCCCAATGGTTGTGCAAAGCCCAGCTTGGCCGCCATGCGGCGCTCCAGCGCCGCCGGGAAGACGGCTTTGTAGGATTCCAGCGCCGCCAGCGCCAGTTCCTGTTCGCCGATCAGGGGCAACAACGCCTGCCCAAGGCAAAACAGGTTCCAGTAGGCGATGTTGGGCTGGCGGTTGAAGGCGTAACGACCCTGGGTATCGGAATGGTTGCAGATATGCGCCGGATCGAATCCATCGAGAAACTGAAACGGCCCGTAGTCGACCGTCAGCCCGAGGATGCTCATGTTGTCGGTGTTCATGACCCCGTGGCAAAAACCCACCGCCTGCCATTGGGCCAGCAGTTCGGCGGTGCGTTCGCTCACGGCCTCCAGAAACGCGGCATAGGCATTGCCGGCGAAACGTGTCGTGGAGCGGCAATCCGGATAGAACCGGTCGATCACGTAGTCGGCGAGCTGCTTGAGCTGGTCGGCCTGCCCGCTGTAGGAGAAGTGTTCGAAATGCCCGAAACGCACGAAGCTGGGCGCCACGCGTGTCACCACGGCGGCGGTTTCCACTTCCTCGCGCCGCACCGGTGCATCCGAGCCGGTCACACACAAGGCCCGGGTCGTCGGAATCCCGAGGCCGTACATCGCTTCGGAGCACAGGAATTCGCGGATCGAGCTGCGCAATACCGCGCGGCCGTCACCCATGCGCGAATAAGGCGTCAGGCCGGCGCCCTTGAGTTGCAGTTCGCGCAATTGCCCATCCGCGACGGTTATCTCGCCCAGCAGGATGGCGCGCCCGTCGCCCAGTTGCCCTGCCCATTGCCCGAACTGGTGTCCGCTGTAGACACTGGCAAGCGGCGCTGAACCGGACAGCGTCAGGTTGCCGGTGAGTGCCTCCAGTGCCTGGTCGGACTGCAGCCAATCCCGTGGCAGCCCCAGTTCTTCGGCCAGACGCGGATTGCGCGCGACCCAGTAGGGCGCAGGCAGCGCCGTGGGCGCGAGGCGGGTCGAGAACGCATCGCCCAGATCGGCAAAGCTGTTGCGCCAATGCAATCCGCCAGGGGCGGGCGCCGGCGAATCGGGCCCAAAGCCCGTGGCAGGTCTGACGGCAGGTTTGACGGACATATCCATGACCCGATTGTCCCGCACTTGGGTTCCGAACCGGGTTATGAGGGCAATCCCGGTTGTGCGCGTCATGCGGCTTGCGCAATACTCGGGGCGGCAAGAAATGTGCGTCGCCGATGTGCGGCGCATTTGGACCTACCCGGAGACCCGCATGCTCGGATTAATGCAAAACCAGCCGCTGATGATTTCCTCGCTGATCGAATTCGCCCGACGGCACCACGGCGAGGGCGAGATCGTCTCGCGGCGCGTGGAAGGAGACATCCATCGCACCAACTACAGCGAGATCTGCGCCCGCGCGCGCCAGGTCGCCAACGCGCTCGACACGCTGCAACTGGCCTTCGGGGACCGGGTGGCGACATTGGCCTGGAACGGCTACCGCCACCTCGAACTGTATTTCGGCGTCAGTGGCACCGGGCGCGTGTTGCACACCCTGAACCCGCGTCTGCACCCGGACCAGATCGCCTGGATCGCCAACCACGCCGAAGACCAGGTGCTGTGTTTCGACATGAGCTTCCTGCCGATCGTCAAGGCGATCCAGGGCAAGGCCACCACGATCCGGCATTTCATCGCGTTGTGCGACGCCGACAAATTGCCGGCTGACACCGGCATTGCCGGGTTGCAGAGTTACGAGGCCTGGATCGGCTCGCACGCGCCGACGTACGGCTGGCCGGAATTCGATGAAAACACGGCCTCGAGCATGTGTTACACAAGCGGCACGACGGGCAACCCCAAGGCCGCGTTGTACAGCCACCGCTCGACCATCCTGCACGCCTTTGCCGGTGGTATGCCCGACGCATTGAACATGAGCGCGCGCGACGCGGTGCTGCCTGTCGTTCCGATGTTCCACGTCAACGCCTGGGGCCTGCCGTACTCGGCCGCGATGACCGGCGCCAAGCTGGTGTTTCCCGGTCCGGCGATGGACGGCAAGTCGATATTCGAATTGATCGAATCGGAAAAGGTCAGTTTTGCGGCTGGCGTTCCGACCGTGTGGCAGATGATGTTGTCGCACATGCAGGCCGGCGGGTTGCGTTTCTCCACCCTCAAGCGCACCGTCATCGGCGGGTCGGCCTGTCCGCCGGCCATGATCACCGCCTTCAACGACGACTACGGCGTCGAAGTGCTGCATGCCTGGGGCATGACGGAGATGTCGCCGCTGGGGACGGTCTGCACGCTCAAGAACAAACATCTGTCGCTTTCGGGCGGCGACAAGATGAAGGTGCGACTCAAGCAGGGGCGCGGCATCTACGGCGTCGACATGAAGATCGTGGATGCCGACGGCCTGGAGTTGCCGTGGGATGGCAAGACGTTCGGCGACCTGATGGTCAAGGGCCCGTGGATCATCCGCGACTACTACAAGTCCGACGCTGCTGCACCGCTGGTCGACAGCTGGTTCCCGACCGGCGATGTGGGCACCAT